>NZ_JABWRO010000042.1:0-39414 GCF_014268985.1 Pseudomonas sp. RW10S2
AGCGGGCACTTTTTTTCTCTCTCTTTCAAAGACGGACCCCGTAAAAACTCCATCATGGACCCTTCCCCTGGTATCAGCCTCGCCTCTGTATTCGCCGATTTTGGCATGATTCTCTTTGCCCTGTTCCTGGTAGTGCTCAACGGCTTCTTCGTTGCCGCCGAGTTCGCCATGGTCAAGCTGCGCTCTACCCGCGTCGAATCCATCGCCGAGCTGCACGGCTGGCGCGGCAGCATCCTGCGCAAGGTACACAACCAGCTCGACGCCTACCTGTCGGCCTGCCAATTGGGCATCACCCTGGCCTCGCTGGGCCTGGGCTGGGTCGGAGAGCCGGCCTTCGCCCACCTGCTCGAACCGCTGCTGGCCTACCTGGGCGTCGACAGCCCGGAACTGATCAAGGCCGTGTCGTTCTTCGTCGCCTTCTTCGTGATCTCGTACCTGCACATCGTGGTCGGGGAGCTGGCACCCAAATCCTGGGCGATCCGCAAGCCCGAGCTGCTTTCGCTATGGACGGCAGTGCCGCTGTACCTGTTCTACTGGCTGATGTATCCAGCGATCTACCTGCTCAACGCCAGCGCCAACACCATCCTGCGCATCGCCGGCCAGGGCGAGCCCGGGCCGCACCATGAGCACCACTACAGCCGTGAAGAGCTCAAGCTGATCCTGCACTCCAGCCGCGGCCAGGACCCAAGCGACCAAGGCATGCGCGTGCTGGCCTCGGCGGTGGAAATGGGCGAGCTGGAGGTGGTCGACTGGGCCAACTCCCGTGAAGACATGGTGGTGCTCGACGCCAAGGCACCGCTGAAGAACATCCTGGCGATGTTCCGCCGCCACAAGTTCAGCCGCTACCCGGTGTACGACGCCGAGCGCGAAGAGTTCACCGGCCTGCTGCACATCAAAGACCTGCTGCTGGAGCTGGCCGAACTGGACCACCTCCCTGAAACCATCGACCTGGAAGACCTGGCCCGACCGTTGGAGCGCGTATCGCGACACATGCCGCTGTCGCAGTTGCTCGAACAGTTCCGCAAGGGCGGTGCCCACTTCGTGCTGGTCGAGGAAGCCGATGGCAAGGTGATCGGCTACCTGACCATGGAAGACGTGCTGGAAGTGCTGGTCGGCGATATCCAGGACGAACACCGCAAGGCCGAACGCGGCATCCTCGCCTACCAGCCGGGCAAGCTGCTGGTGCGGGGCGACACGCCGCTGTTCAAGGTCGAACGCCTGCTGGGCATCGACCTTGACCATATCGAGGCCGAGACCCTCGCCGGCCTGGTCTACGAGTCGCTCAAGCGCGTGCCCGAGGAAGAGGAAGTGCTGGAAGTCGAAGGCCTGCGCATCATCATCAAGAAGATGAAAGGGCCGAAGATCGTCCTGGCCAAGGTGCTGAAGCTCGATTGACAGCGCTGTTCAAGGATTCCCCGCCGTGAAGTCCGGCAACCCGCCAATCGGACGGTCGAAGCGGTAGGGAATCGACTCCAGCGCCAGCCCCACATTGCGCTGCACCACGAAATGCAGGTGCGGCCCACTGCTGTTGCCGGTGTTGCCTGACTTGCCCAGCACCTCCCCCTGCGCCACGCGTTGCCCTTCGGCTACCACCACTGACCCACGCATCAGGTGCAGATAGACACCCATGGTGCCGTCTGCGTGCAGGATGCGTACGAAGTTGCCAGAAGGATTGTTACCGCGTCCGGTCTGACGATTCTCCATCTTCACCACCACCCCGCCCCTGGCGGCGATGATCGGTGTGCCTTCGGGCATGGCGATGTCCATGGCGTAGCGCCCCTTAGGGCCGAAATGGCTGTAGCGCCCATTGGGCCCCTGACTCAACCGGAACGGCCCGCCGCGCCAAGGGAACGGGTAGCGATACGCCTGCGGGCGCTGAGCGGGGTCGCCCATGGCATGGCGTAGCTTGGCCCGGTATTTCAGCTGGCTGCCCGGACGCGCCATCACCACGCTCAGCACCTGCGTGGAACGCGGCGCCAGCACACGTCGAACGAGACGCGGAGCATTGCCGTCGCGCGCGTTGACCAGGCCTTCCAGACGCAGCTCGACCTCCACGGGTGCGAACAGGTCATTGCGCGCCGAAAAACGCACACCGCCAACCAGTGCCTCGGGATGCAGGCGGACTTGATCGTCGAGACGTTCGACCATCGGCTCGCGCAGCGCCATTGCCCGTGCACCAGGGCTGGGCTGATAGGAATAGGACGCCACGCCGAAGGTGTCGGTGGTGCTGTAGAGGGTCATGGCCATGCCCGGTGCCGAAGCCACGAGCAGGGACAGCAGCAGGCAGGCGCGCATGATAGTGGCTTTTTGACAGTTGTTATGTCTTGAGCCTAGCAGCGGGTTACACCGGGGGGATGACAGTTGGTCGGGTGGCCGACCCGACTTCTGCAGGAGGGGCCTTGTGCCGCTCCTGCAGGGAGGTGGAACAGCGGATCAACCGCCCGGAGTGAAGTGCTTCTGCGCAGTCCCGCGGGCGATCAATCGCGACAGGTAATCGAGCTTCTGAGCATCCTGATCGACGAACTTGAACGTCAGTTGCAACCAGTCGCTCTCAGGCTTGGGTTCGAGCGCAGCGATGGCGTGCAAGTAACCGTTCAAGCGCGCCACCTCGGCGCTCTCGCCCTGCTCCAGGTCGAGCACCGCGCCTTCGAGCACCTGCGGCAGCGCAGCACTGCGGCGCACCACCAACAGCGCTTCCTTGAGGCTCAGGGCCTTGATCACGCAGGGCTGGATGCCGCTCGACAGGCGCAACTGCCCCTGGCCACGCCCACTCTGGGCGGCTGCAGCGGCGCTTTGTGGCGTCGGTGCATTGATCAACGGCTTGGCAGCCGCAGTCGGTGCAGGCGTTGGCGCGACCTTCACAGCCTCGGGCTTGCCGCCCGTCAGGGCGCTCAGCGAGTCGTTGGCAAAGGCCGAATTGACTCGCGCCGGCGCGCCCGCCACCAGAGCCTCGAGCTTGCCGATCTTGGTCAGGGATTTCTTCACCTTGGTCAGCAGCTGTTCATTGGTGAACGGCTTGCCGACGAAGTCGGAGACACCGGCCTGGATGGCCTGGATCACGTTCTCCTTGTCACCCCGGCTGGTCACCATGATGAACTGCAGGGCTTTCATTTCTTCCTGCTGACGGCACCAGGTCAGCAGCTCGAGGCCAGACATCTCCGGCATCTCCCAGTCGCACAGGACCAGGTCGAAACGTTCCTTGCTCAGCATGGCCATGGCCTTGCGGCCATTGACCGCGTCTTCGATGACCATGCCCGGGAAGGCATTGCGCAGGCACTTCCTCACCAGGTCGCGGATGAACGGCGCATCGTCCACGACCAGCACATTGACTTTACTCATCGATACTCCTCTTGAATCCCGACTAGCATACCGCCGACTGATGGCAATTTGCCAAACCACTGGTCACGCCGGGACGTTTCAAGACTGTTCGCGGGTGCCTGCTGTATCTGCCACAAACGAAAACGCCCGGACGAGGCCGGGCGTTGATGCTCGGGAGCAATATTACTTATCGTCCGATTCGTCCGGAACATTAGCCTTTTCGGCAGCGCCGGAGGTGTCGCCCTGGACCTCGGCCTTCATGCGCTTGAGGCCCATGTGGCGAACATCGGTGCCACGCACCAGGTAGATCACCAGCTCCGAGATATTGCGGGCGTGGTCGCCGATACGCTCCAGCGAGCGCAGGGCCCAGATGACGCTCAACACCCGCGAGATCGAACGAGGGTCTTCCATCATGTAGGTGACCAGCTCGCGCAGCGCGGTCTTGTACTCGCGGTCGATGGTCTTGTCGTACTGGGCCACCGACAGTGCCAGCTCGGCGTCGAAACGGGCGAAGGCGTCCAGTGCATCACGGACCATGTTGCGCACCTGGTCGCCGATGTGGCGCACCTCGACGTAGCCACGGGGCGACTCGCCTTCCTCGCACAGCTGAATGGCGCGGCGAGCGATCTTGGTCGATTCGTCGCCGATGCGCTCCAGGTCGATCACCGACTTGGAGATGCTGATGATCAGACGCAGGTCGGACGCCGCCGGCTGGCGACGGGCGAGGATGCGTACGCACTCCTCGTCGATGTTGCGCTCCATCTGGTTGATCTGTTCATCGACCTCACGCACTTGCTGGGCCAGGCCCGAATCGGCTTCGATCAGCGCGGTCACGGCATCGTTGACCTGCTTCTCGACCAGGCCCCCCATCGCCAGCAGGTGGCTGCGCACTTCCTCGAGTTCGGCGTTGAACTGCTGGGAGATGTGATGGGTAAGGCTTTCTTTGTTGATCATCGTTCTTTAGTCCCTGAATCCTGTAGGAGCGGGCTTGTCGGGGCGCCGAATCGCCGCGCTGCTAGCCGTAACGCCCGGTAATGTAGTCTTCGGTCTGCTTCTTCGCCGGATTGGTGAAGAGCGTGTCGGTATCACCGAATTCGATCAGCTTGCCCATGTACATGAACGCGGTGTAGTCGGAGACGCGCGCCGCCTGCTGCATGTTGTGGGTCACGATGACGATGGTGTACTTGGACTTCAGCTCGTAGATCAGCTCTTCGACCTTCAGCGTGGAGATCGGGTCCAGTGCCGAGCACGGCTCATCGAGCAACAGCACCTCAGGCTCCACGGCGATGGTACGGGCGATCACCAGACGCTGCTGCTGACCACCGGACAGCCCCAGCGCCGAGTCGTGCAGGCGGTCCTTGACCTCATCCCACAACGCCGCGCCCTTGAGCGCCCACTCGACCGCTTCGTCGAGCACGCGCTTCTTGTTGATCCCCTGGATACGCAAGCCATAGACCACGTTCTCGTAGATGGTCTTGGGGAAAGGGTTGGGCTTCTGGAACACCATGCCCACCCGGCGGCGCAACTCGGCCACATCCTCGCCCTTGCGGTAGATGTTGTTGCCGTACAGGTTGATGGCACCTTCCACGCGGCAGCCATCGACCAGGTCGTTCATGCGGTTGAAGGTGCGCAGCAGCGTGGACTTGCCGCAGCCGGACGGGCCAATGAAGGCGGTCACGCGCTGTTTGGGGATGTTCATCTGCACATCGAACAGCGCCTGCTTGTCGCCGTAGAACAGCGACAGGCCCGGGACTTCGATAGCCACGGTCTCTTCGGCCAGGCGCAGGCTCTGCTTGTCGCGGCCCAGGGCCGACATGTCGATGCCGTGGGAGTGGGATTCTTGCTGCATGGTCAACTCCATACGCTATCAATTCGTTTCACAGGGCCGCTCGCTCTGCGGGCGGCCCGCTTGCAATCAGATTCAGCTGTCGAGCGCCTTGTACTTCTCGCGCAGGTGGTTACGGATCCACACCGCCGAGAGGTTGAGGGTCGCGATCACCAGCACCAGCAGCAGCGCCGTGGCGTAGACCAGCGGCCGTGCGGCCTCGACGTTGGGGCTCTGGAAGCCGACGTCGTAGATGTGGAAGCCCAGGTGCATGATCTTCTGGTCGAGGTGCAGGTAAGGGTAGTTGCCGTCCACCGGCAGCGACGGCGCCAGTTTCACTACACCCACCAGCATCAGCGGCGCCACCTCGCCTGCGGCGCGCGCCACGGCGAGGATCATGCCGGTCATCATCGCCGGGCTGGCCATCGGCAGAACGATCTTCCACAGTGTCTCGGCCTTGGTCGCACCCAGGGCCAGCGAACCCTCGCGCACCGTACGCGGGATCCGCGCCAGGCCTTCTTCGGTGGCGACGATCACCACCGGGACCGCCAGCAGTGCCAGGGTCAGCGAGGCCCACAACAGGCCTGGCGTGCCCAGCGTAGGCGCCGGCAGCGATTCGGGGAAGAACAGCCGGTCGATCGAGCCACCCAGCACATAGACGAAGAAGCCCAGGCCGAACACGCCATAGACGATCGCCGGCACCCCGGCCAGGTTGTTCACCGCGATGCGGATCAGCCGGGTGACCGGGCCTTGCCTGGCGTACTCGCGCAGGTAGACCGCCGCCAGCACGCCGAACGGGGTGACGATCACGGCCATGATCAGGGTCATCATCACTGTGCCGAAGATGGCCGGGAAGATACCGCCTTCGGTGTTGGCTTCACGCGGGTCGTCGCTGAGGAACTCCCAGACCTTGCTGAAGTAGGCACCCATCTTGGTCATCGCCGACATGCCGTTAGGCTGGATGGCATGCACCACCTTGCTCAGGTTGATCTCCACCTGGCGGCCGTTGGCGTCGCGGGCCACCAGGCTGTCGCGGGCGAAAGCCTGGTGCAGGCCGGTCAGGCGCTCCTCGATGGTCTTGTAGCGGCTGTTCAGCTCAGCACGCTCAGATTCGATATCGGCCTGGGCAGCCGCATCCAGCTTGCCCTGCAGTTCCAGCTTGCGGCTGTGCAGGCGCAGGCGTTCGAGGCCGTGGTTGATAGAGCCAATGTCTTTCTTCTCGAGCGACACCAGTTGGTCGTTCAGGTCACTGGCGCGCTTGAGGCGGCTCTGCAGTTCGTTCCAGGCGCTCGGACCTTCGGCGACCACACGGCCCTCTTCCTTGACGCTGACCAGGTAACCATAGAAGTTGCCCCACTCGCGGCGCTCCAGGGCGATCAGGTCGGCGGGCTTGCTCTGGTCCACCAGCCAGTCACCGACCAACCAGGTGAAGTCGCTGCCGTTGAGGTCGCGGTTACCGACCTTGACCAGCTCGCGGGTCATGAACTCCGGGCCCTGGTCAGGTACCGGCAGGCCAGCGCTCTTGAGGCGCTCGCGCGGAACTTCTTCCTTCTGCACCACTTCGCCGACGATCACATGATCGGCCTGGCCGGGCACCTTGTAGGTGGCCTGGATCAGGTCGGCCGGCCAGAAGTGGCCCAGGCCGCGCATAGCGATCACGGCGAGCAGGCCGACGGTCATGATCACCGCCATGGCGACCGCGCCACCGCTGATCCACACGCCCGGCGCACCGCTCTTGAACCAGCCTTTGAGGGAATCCTTTTTCACGGATCTCTACCTTTCTATCAAAGCGACGAGTATTTCTTGCGCAGACGCTGGCGAATCAGCTCGGCCAAGGTGTTCATGATGAAGGTGAACATCAGCAGCACGAGGGCGGCGAGGAACAGCACACGATAGTGGCTGCCGCCGACTTCCGATTCGGGCATTTCCACGGCCACGTTGGCGGCCAGGGTGCGCATGCCCTCGAACAGGTTCATCTCCATCACCGGGGTGTTGCCGGTGGCCATGAGCACGATCATGGTCTCGCCCACCGCCCGGCCCATGCCGATCATCAGCGCCGAGAAGATGCCCGGGCTTGCGGTGAGGATGACCACGCGGGTCAGGGTCTGCCAGGGCGTCGCACCCAGCGCCAGCGAGCCCAGCGTGAGGCTGCGCGGCACGCTGAACACGGCGTCTTCGGCGATCGAGTAGATGTTCGGGATGACCGCGAAGCCCATGGCGATACCCACCACCAGGGCGTTGCGCTGGTCGTAGGTGATTTTCAGGTCGTGGCTGATCCACAGGCGCATGTCGCCGCCGAAGAACCAGCTCTCCAGGAACGGGCTCATGTACAGCGCGAACCAGCCGATCGCCAAGATCACCGGGATCAGAATCGCGGCCTCCCAGCCATCCGGGATGCGCTGGCGGATCGACTCCGGGAGGCGGCTCCAGGAGAAGCCCGCCACCAGGATGCCGATCGGCAGGATCAGCAGCAGGCTGAACACGCCCGGGAGGTGGCCTTCAAGATACGGCGCGAGGAACAGGCCGGCGAAGAAGCCGAGGATCACCGTCGGCATCGCTTCCATCAGCTCGATCACCGGCTTGACCTTGCGGCGCATGCCCGGCGCCATGAAGTAGGCGGTGTAGATGGCCGCGGCAATGGCCAGCGGTGCTGCCAGGATCATCGCGTAGAACGCGGCCTTGAGCGTACCGAAGGTCAGCGGCGACAGGCTCAGCTTGGGCTCGAAGTCGGTGTTGGAAGCGGTGGACTGCCAGACGTACTTCGGCTCGTCGTAGTTCTCGTACCAGACCTTGCCCCACAGCGCGCTGAAGGACACTTCAGGGTGCGGGTTGCGCAGGCTCAGCGGCAGCAGCTTGCCGCCTTCTTCGATCATGATGCGGTTGGCACGCGGCGACAGGGCCAGCACGCCGGCGCTATCGGCGACCGGCTCGACCAGCAGGGTGCGGTGCGCGGTGCTGTGGAACACACCAAGCTTGCCTTCGGCGTCCAGGGCGATGAAGCCCTTGCGACGCTCCTCGGCATCGATCTGGGCGATCGGCGCCTTGCCCAGCTGGAAGCTGCGGATCAGTTTGAAGCGCGATTCGCCATCCGGGTCGCGGGCCATGAACCACTGGCTCAGGCCGCCCTTGGAGTCACCGAAGATCAGCGAGATGCCACCGACCAGCTGGCCACTGGCGGTGATTTCGGCGTTGCCGTCCTCGAGGAGCTTGTAGCGACCGTTGAGGCTCTTCTCGCGCAGGCTGAAGACATCGGCGGTGGCACGACCGTTGACCACGTAGAGCCATTGCTGGCGTGGGTCGATGAAGATGTTCTTCACCGTTTCGGTCATCTGCGGCAGCGCGATGCGATTCTGCTCGGTGGTGGTCTCGCCGGTCATCATGTTTTCAGTGCGCGACAGCTCGATCACCTGCAGTTGCGCACCGGTGGAACCCGCCAGCAGCAGGGTGTCGCCATTGAGGTTGACGCTCACGTGCTCCAGCGCACGGCCCTGTTCGTCGAGGACGAACGGATCCTGGCCATAAGGGTAATCGATACCCGCATTGATGGTCTTCTTGTTGTCCGGGTAGGTGATCTTGTAGGTGTGGTGGAACACCAGCGCCTGGCCATTGGACAGCCCCAGCACCACCAGCGGGCTACCCGGCTGGTCGGTACCGATCGAACTGACCGTGGTGCCCGCGGGCAACGGCAGCTCGACCCGCTTGAGTTCGGCACCGGTCTTGGTGTCGAAGAACAGCGCCTGGCCCTTGTCGGAAACGCGCATGCCCACGAGGTTCTGCTCCTCGAGGGCGATCATCAGCGGCTTGCCGGCATCCTGCTGCAGCCAGGTCGGCTCCAGGGCCTTCTTGCTGGTCAGCTCGGCGCCCTGGAACAGCGGCAGCACCACATAAGCCAGGTAGAAAAAGATCAGGGTGATGGCTGCCAGCACGGCAAGCCCGCCCACCAGGACATACCAGCGGGTCAGGCGATCCTTCAACGCGCGCAGACGGCGCTTGCGTTGCAGCTCGGGCGTATTGAAATCAATGCGCACGGGAGGGGTATTCGGGGTCATCTTGGAATTGGCCAGATCATTCATGCGCACACCCTAGCGGTCCCGTATGACAGAAACATGACAGTGTAGTGACGCAAAAAAGCCCGCCGCTCAGGGTGCCTGGCTTCGGACTGGAGAAAGTCGTGGAAGGGGCGGCAGCGGATGCCGTCCCCTTCCGGGTATCGCGTATTACTTGTGGGACAGGCCCAGGTCACCCAGGGTCTTCTCGACCACTTTGGCCGGCAGCGGGATGTAGCCATCCTTCACCACGACCTGCTGGCCTGCCTGCGACAGGACCAGCTTCACGAACTCGGCTTCCAGCGGGGCCAGAGGCTTGTTCGGTGCCTTGTTGACGTAGACGTACAGGAAGCGCGACAGCGGGTAGGTGCCGTTCAGGGCGTTGGCTTCGTTGTCTTCGATGAACTCGCCGCCTTCCTTCTTGGCCAGGGCTACGGTCTTGACGCTGGCGGTCTTGTAACCGATACCCGAGTAGCCGATACCGTTCAGCGAGGAGCTGATCGACTGCACCACCGAGGCCGAGCCAGGCTGTTCGTTGACGTTAGGCTTGAAGTCGCCTTTGCACAGGGCTTCTTCCTTGAAGTAGCCGTAGGTGCCCGATACCGAGTTACGGCCGAACAGCTGGATTGGCTTGTTGGCCAAGTCGCCGGTCACACCGACGTCACCCCAGGTCTTGATCTCGGCCTTGCCACCGCACAGGCGGGTGGAGGAGAAGATGGCGTCGACCTGAGCCATGGTCAGGCCCTTGATCGGGTTGTCCTTGTGCACGAACACGGCCAGGGCGTCGACAGCGACCGGGATGGCGGTCGGCTTGTAGCCGTACTTCTGCTCGAAGGCCTGCAGCTCGACGTCCTTCATCTTGCGGCTCATCGGGCCCAGGTTGGCGGTGCCTTCGGTCAGCGCGGGTGGTGCGGTGGACGAGCCGGCAGCCTGGATCTGGATGTTTACGTTCGGATATTCCTTCTTGTAGGCCTCGGCCCACAGAGTCATCAGGTTCGCGAGGGTGTCGGAACCGACGCTGGAGAGGTTGCCCGATACGCCAGTGGTCTTGGTGTAAGTCGGGATAGCAGGGTCGACAGCGGCGACCGCGTTGGCGGCAGCGACGCCAGCGGCGGCAAAGGTCAGGGCCGCCATCAAACGCTTCAGTTTCATGCCTTGCTCCTAGCAGGAATATGGGGGTGTTGGATGGAACGGGGCCCAGTATCGGCAGGCCGCATGAACACGATATGACCTAATTGTGACAAATGGATGAAAGGCCATCATCGTTGCCGAGGATGGCCTTCCGGGCGCCGCAAGAAACCGACTCAGCGCTTGTTGATCAGCAGGTACACCCCGACCAGCAGCCCTACAGCGCACAGGCCAGCCACATAGTAGGCCGGTGCCATGGGGCTGAACTTGAGCAAGGCGGTCACCACCATCGGGGTCAAGCCGCCGAAAATCGCGTAGGCGACGTTGTAGGAGAACGACAGCCCGCTGAAGCGCACCACTGCCGGGAAGGCCTTGACCATCACATAGGGCACCGCGCCGACCAGGCCGACGAACAGGCCGGTGATGGCATACAGCGGGAACAGCAGGTCAGGGCGAGTCGGCAGGCTGTGGTAGAACGCCCAGGACGAGGCCAGCAGCGCCAGGCTGCCGATCACGAACACACGCCCGGCACCGAAGCGGTCGGCCAGGCTGCCGGCGCCGATGCAACCCAGGCTCAGCAGGACGATGGCCAGGCTGTTGGCCTTCAGCGAATCGGTCGGGCTGACATGGTAGAGGCTCTGCAGCAGCGCCGGGGTCATCAGGATCACCACCACGATGCCCGCCGACAGCAACCAGGTCAGCAGCATCGACAGGATGATCGCGCCACGGTGGTCGCGCAGCACCGCGCGCAGCGGCAGTTCTTCGGCCAGCGCCTTGCGCTGCTGCATCTCGGCGAACACCGGGGTCTCGTGCAGCCAACGACGCAGGTAGACCGCGAACAGGCCGAACACGCCACCGAGCAGGAAGGGGATCCGCCAGGCGTAGTCGGCCACTTCTTCCGGGCTGTAGACGGTATTGATCAGGGTCGCCACCAGCGACCCCAGCAGGATGCCTGCGGTCAGGCCGGCAGTCAGGGTGCCGCAGGCGTAGCCGGTATTGCGCTCCGGTACGTGTTCGGAGACGAACACCCAGGCACCCGGCACCTCGCCGCCAATGGCGGCGCCTTGCACCACGCGCATCAGCAACAGCAGGATCGGCGCCCACAGGCCGATCTGTGCGTAGGTCGGCAGCAGGCCCATGATCAGGGTTGGCAAGGCCATCATGAAGATGCTCAGGGTAAACATCTTCTTGCGCCCGAGCAGGTCACCAAAGTGCGCCATGACGATGCCGCCCAGCGGCCGCGCCAGGTAACCTGCAGCGAAGATGCCGAAGGTCTGCATCAGGCGCAGCCATTCGGGCATGTCGGCGGGGAAGAACAACTTGCCCACCACCGTGGCGAAGAACACGAAGATGATGAAGTCGTAGAACTCCAGGGCTCCGCCCAGGGCGGACAGTGAGAGGGTCTTGTAGTCACTGCGGGTCAGCGGCCGCGAGGGCTGCTCGATACTGCTCGGCACGGAGGTCATGGACGTTCTCTTATAAGGCAGGCCGCTTGTGCTGCGGCTTCTGGCGCGGGAATGGGAAGATAACAAATTGCCCCGCGTCGCTCATAGAGGTACAAAAACCCTACAGATATTCATCAATGTGCGGTCGTCGCTGGCCGATACCGTCTATATACTGCGCTCTTTGTAGGAGTTCGTAGGAAAAGGTTGCTTACGATATGGGATGTTGTGCGAAAACGCCGGTCATTAAGGGCAGGCGGTTTCGCAGAGTTTCCCTTTGGCCGCCAACCGGAGCGAAATCAGCGTAGTATGTTTCTGGCTGAATCGTTTTTCAGGGCGTCCGTCACCGCGCCAACCAACGAAGCGTCACGGGTCAGAGGCCCCACGGCATGATTGAGCTCGAACAAGAAGATCCTATCCCGCAGGGCGACCTGGCCCTTCAGATCACCGCGTTGCCGCGTGAAACCAACGGCTTCGGCGATATTTTCGGCGGCTGGCTGGTCGCCCAGATGGACCTGGCCGGCACGGCCATGGCCAGCCGCGTGGCTGGCGGCCGTGTGGCCACCGTAGCGATCGATCGCATGGCATTCCTGGTGCCGGTGGCCGTGGGCGCGCAACTGTCGTTCTACACGCAGACCCTGGAGATCGGCCGCAGCTCGATCCAGATGATGGTCGAGGTCTGGAGCGACGACCCGCTGTCCAGTGAATGGCGCAAGGTGACCGAGGCGGTGTTCGTCTTCGTGGCCATCGACGGCAGTGGCCGCACCCGCTCCGTACCTCGTCGCTGAACCCGGCGCGCGGTAAACTCGTTGCAGGCTTCGAGGTCCAACGGCCTCACCTGCAATCAACGAGACGAGCGCATGGCAACCTTCAAGGTCGACACCGAGCAACACGGCGAACTCAATTGCTGGCGCATCACCAGCCAGCACGCCGAACTCCTCATCGCCCAGCAGGGCGCGCAGATTCTCAGCTACCAGCCCATCGGTGACGAACCCCTGCTGTGGCTCAGTGACCAGGCGATCTTCCGCCAGGGCAAGTCAGTACGCGCCGGTGTGCCGGTATGCTGGCCGTGGTTCAGCAACTTCCAGCGTAATCCCGATTCGGTCAAGACCATGTACCACGGCAGCGAGGCGCCAGCCCACGGCCTGGTGCGCGGGCGTGACTGGCAGTTGCTGGGCGTCGAGGAAGTCGGTGAAAACCTGCGAATCGAATTCGATCTGCCCGAGGCCCAGGGCCAACTGCCGGACTGGCCGCACAAGGTCGAGCTGCGTCTGCTGATCGAGCTGGGCGCACAACTGCACGTCTCGCTTTCCAGCCGCAACCTGGGCGACGCCAACGTCACGCTCAGCCAGGCACTGCACAGCTATTTCGCCGTCAGCGATGTGCGCCAGGTACAGGTGGAAGGCGTCGAGGGGCTGCCCTACATCGAGACCCTGGAAGGCTGGGAACAGCGCACCCAGCAGGGCAAGCTGGGCTTTGCCGGCGAAACCGACCGCATCTACCTGAACGCACCCGAGCGCCTGGCGATCGTCGATCCGCAATGGAAGCGGCGCATCACCTTGCACGCCACCGGCTCACGCAGTGCAGTGATCTGGAACCCCTGGACCGACCGCGCCCGCGAGCTGCCCGACATGGCCGATGATGGCTGGCAGCGGATGCTGTGCGTGGAGACGGCGAATGTGTGGGATGACGTGGTGGAGCTCAAGCCTGGCGCCAGCCATGTGCTTCAGCTGGTGATCGGTCGCGAAGCGCTCTGACTCAACAGGACACCGCCACACCGCGCTGCCTGGCACGGGCTATGCCCGTGTTCGAGGGCAAGCCCGCTCCCACAGAGGGATTGGGCTGGCCTTTAGATTTTGAGCAAGACAGTTGCTCCCAAAGAGAACTATGCCCCTGCAAGAACCGGTTCAGGCTCAAAGATCGGCGTCCTCGACCACCCTCACCTTCCCCGCGTCCAGCGCGTACGCCGCATCGGCCAGGTCATTGCTGACCTTCTCGATCTTCAGCGTGCCGGTCACCCACAGTGGCGTGTAGATATCGGCGATCTTCAACCCTTTCGGATAGCGCACCAGCACCAGCTGGTTCGGCGGTGGCGGCGGCACGTGGATGCAGGCGCCCGGATAAGGCACGAGGAAGAACAACGTACTGTTGCCCTTGGCATCGCTCTCCAGCGGCACCGGATAGCCACCCAGGCGGATCTGCTTGCCGTTCATGGCCGCCACGGTCTTGGTCGAATACATCACCGCCGGCAAGCCCTTGCTCTGCTTCAGCCCGCCCTTGGCGGTGAAGGTGCCCATGGCTTCGGGGGAGTTGTGATCGATCTCGGGCATCTGCTCAAGAGCCTTCTGGTCCGACTTGGGCATCAACTCCAGCCAGTCGGTCTCGGGCAGCTCGGCATGGGCCAGGGTGCTGGCCAGCAACAGGGGAAGAAGGAATAACGCACGCATGGCAATGCTCGGCAACTCAGGTGAATTGCCGCGCATTCTAGCCTGTGTTCAGCGCTTCTTGATGAATCCGTAGATCACCAGCAGCACGATGGCGCCGACCAGGGCACCGAAGAAGCCCGCCGCCTGCCCGGCCTGGTAGATGCCAAGGGCCTGCCCGCCATAGGTCGCCACCAGGGAGCCGGCGATGCCGAGCAGAATGGTCATGATCCAGCCCATGCTGTCGTCCCCGGGTTTCAGGAAGCGCGCCAGCAAGCCGACGATCAGGCCGATGAAGATGGTTCCGATGATGCCCATGGCAATCCCTCTGCAGTGAAGATGGAACACGCCAAAGCCTAGACAGCGCTTTGGCGTGTTCCATCTCAGAGGGCCTGCACCAGGCAGAAGTTCGATCAGTCGGCGATCAACGCCTCTACCTCGGCGATCTTGGCCTTGAGCGTGGCCATGTCCTTGCAACGCAGGGTGGCGTGACCGACCTTGCGGCCGACCTTGAACGCCTTGCCGTAGTGGTGCAGATGGCAGTCGTCGATGGCCACGACCTTGGCGACCGCAGGCACTTCGCCGATGAAGTTGAGCATCGCGCTCTCACCCACCTTGGCCGTCGAGCCCAGCGGCAGGCCGGCGACGGCCCGCAGGTGGTTCTCGAACTGGCTGCACTCGGCGCCTTCGATGGTCCAGTGCCCGGAGTTGTGCACGCGCGGGGCGATTTCGTTGGCCTTCAGGCCACCGTCGACTTCGAAGAACTCGAACGCCATTACGCCGACGTAGTCGAGCTTTTGCAGCACACGGCCGACGTAATCTTCAGCCAGCGCCTGCAGCGGATGCGCGACGCTTGCCACCGACAGTTTCAGGATGCCGCTGTCATGGGTGTTGTGCACCAGCGGATAGAAGCGCGTCTCGCCATCGCGGGCCCGCACGGCAACCAGCGAGACTTCGCCGGTGAACGGCACGAAGCCTTCCAGCAGGCAAGGAACGCTGCCCAGCTCGGCGAAGGTGCCGACCACGTCTTCTGGCTTGCGCAGGACCTTCTGGCCCTTGCCGTCATAACCCAGGGTGCGGGTCTTGAGCACGGCCGGCAGGCCGATGCTGGCCACTGCCGCGTCGAGGTCGTCCTGCGAAAGGATGTCGGCGAAGGCCGGGGTCGGAATCCCCAGGTCGCGGAACATGCTCTTCTCGAACAGGCGATCGCGCGCGATGCGCAGGGCTTCGGCGCTTGGGTAGACCGGCACGAACTGCGACAGGAAGGCCACGGTTTCCGCCGGGACGCTCTCGAACTCGAAAGTCACCAGGTCGACTTCCTCGGCCAGCTGGCGCAGGTGGTCCTGGTCGCCGTAGTCGGCACGCAGGTGCTCGCCCAGGGGGGCGGCGCAGGCGTCCGGTGCCGGGTCGAGGAAGGCGAAGTTCATGCCCAGCGGAGTGCCCGCCAAGGCCAGCATGCGACCCAGTTGGCCGCCACCGATTACACCGATCTTCATGTCGTCAGCCTCAAGCCTGGCGGGGGTCCGGGTTGTCCAGGACGGTTTCGGTCTGCTCCGTGCGGAACTGCTTGAGCGCCGCATGGTACTGGGGATGCTTGGCACCCAGGATGCTTGCCGACAGCAGCGCGGCGTTGATCGCGCCAGCCTTGCCGATGGCCAGGGTGGCAACCGGGATGCCGGCCGGCATCTGTACGATCGACAACAGCGAATCGACGCCCGACAGCATCGACGACTGCACAGGCACGCCCAGCACCGGCAGGTGCGTCTTGGCGGCGCACATGCCCGGCAGGTGCGCAGCGCCACCGGCGCCGGCGATGATCACCTCGATGCCGCGGCCTTCGGCCTCTTCGGCGTACTGGAACAGCAGGTCCGGGGTCCGGTGGGCGGACACCACCTTCACCTCGTAGGGAATGCCGAGTTTTTCCAGCATATCGGCGGTGTGGCTAAGGGTGGACCAATCGGACTTGGAGCCCATGATCACGCCAACCAGTGCACTCATCGTCGAGCCTCTTCGCTTGTGCGCCCTTGGGCGCCGTCAAAAAACAACAAGCCACGCGGGACGACCGGCGTGGCTTGTTTGCTGATCATGACCGGATCGATCCGGTCGAGGGGCCGCGCAGTATACCGTAACGCGAGGCATTGCTGGCACCCCTGGCGACCAACTGTCGGCCTTATTTTTCGGGGCTTTGACTGACTTTTGAGTCAACTGCGCCTGCCAGCGCGCCACCTTCGAGCTTGCGCCACAGCAGGCGCACGTTCGCCTTGCGCACCAGGGCGCAGCGGTAGAGGCGAATCTCCAGCGGCACATGCCACTGGCTAGGGCCGCAGATCGCCAGCTCGCCACGTTCCAGCTCGCCACGCATCGACAGGCGCGGCACCCAGGCGATACCCATGCCTTCGAGCGCCATGCTCTTGAGACTGTCGGCCATCGCCGTTTCGTACACCGTGGTGTAGCGCAGGTTGCGCTGACGCAGCAGCAGGCTGACGGATCGCCCGAGGAATGCCCCGGCGCTGTAGGCCAGAAGCGGCACGCTGCCCTCGCCTTCGAGGTCGAACAACGGCTTGCCATCGGCACCGACGGCGCAGACTGGCAACATTTCGGTGGTGCCCATGTGCAGCGACGGGAAGATCTCGGCATCCATCTGCAAGGCAGCGTCGGGGTCGTAGAAGGCCAGCATCAGGTCGCAGCCACCTTCCCTCAAGGCATGCACCGCATCGCCCACGTTGGTGGCCACCAGGCGGGTGGCGATGTTCAGGCCGTCGTTGCGCAACTGGGCCACCCAACGGGGGAAAAAGCCTGACGCCAGCGAGTGCGCCGCCGCCACCTGGACCACCTCACCCTGTCCGCCTTCCAGGTGATGCAAATGGCGGAGAACTTCGCTCAACTGGTCGACAACGGTACGCGCTGTGACAAGAAAAAGCTGACCAGCCTCGGTCAGCTCGATGGGCGTGCGGGAACGGTTCACCAGGGTCAGGCCCAATGCCGCTTCCAAGCTGCGGATGCGTCGGCTGAAAGCCGGCTGCGTCACGAAACGGCGCTCCGCCGCCTGGGAAAAACTGCGTGTGGAGGCCAGGGCACTGAAGTCTTCCAGCCACTTGCTTTCAAGATTCATCGAGAAGCTCCGCAGGCATGCACCAAAATGGAACACGCTCGATTGTCAATCGGCGTCACATCAAACCGTATGCCGTTTGTGCATAGGTTAGCGCCTAACAGCATTGGCCGACAAATCTGCCGAAGCCTAGGATTGGCGGCATTCCGGCAGGTGCCGGGTTTAAATTGAGATGATATCCGTCATGTCCTCCGCTGCATCGTTCCGCGTCGAAAAAGACCTGCTTGGTACCCTTGAAGTCCCTGCCGATGCCTACTACGGCATCCAGACTCTGCGCGCTGCCAACAACTTCCACCTCTCAGGCGTTCCGCTGTCGCACTACCCGAAACTGGTAGTCGGCCTGGCGATGGTCAAGCAGGCCGCTGCTGACGCCAACCGTGAGCTGGGGCACCTGAGCGATGCCAAGCACGCCGCCATCAGCGAGGCTTGTGCCCGCCTGATCCGTGGCGACTTCCACGAGCAGTTCGTGGTGGACATGATCCAGGGCGGTGCTGGTACTTCCACCAACATGAACGCCAACGAGGTCATCGCCAACATCGCACTGGAGGCCATGGGTCACCAGAAGGGTGAGTACCAGTACCTGCACCCGAACAACGATGTGAACATGGCGCAGTCGACCAACGACGCCTACCCGACCGCCATCCGCCTGGGCCTGCTGCTGGGCCACGACGCCCTGCTGGCCAGCCTCGACAGCCTGATCCAGGCGTTTGCCGCCAAAGGTGAAGAGTTCAGCCACGTACTGAAGATGGGTCGTACCCAGCTGCAGGACGCCGTGCCGATGACCCTGGGCCAGGAATTCCGCGCCTTCGCCACCACCATGACCGAAGACCTCAACCGTCTGCGTTCGCTGGCACCGGAACTGCTCACCGAAATCAACCTGGGCGGCACCGCCATCGGAACCGGCATCAACGCCGACCCGGGCTACCAGGCCCTGGCGGTACAACGCCTGGCAGCCATCAGCGGCCAGCCACTGGTTCCGGCGGCCGACCTGATCGAAGCCACCTCCGACATGGGCGCCTTCGTGCTGTTCTCCGGCATGCTCAAGCGTACCGCGGTCAAGCTGTCGAAGATCTGCAACGACCTGCGCCTGCTGTCCAGCGGCCCACGCACCGGCATCAACGAGATCAACCTGCCGGCGCGCCAGCCAGGCAGCTCGATCATGCCAGGCAAGGTCAACCCGGTGATCCCGGAAGCGGTCAACCAAGTCGCCTTCGCCATCATGGGCAACGACCTGGCCCTGACTGTCGCCGCCGAAGGTGGCCAACTGCAGCTGAACGTGATGGAGCCGCTGATCGCCTACAAGATCTTCGATTCGATCCGCCTGCTGCAACGCGCCATGGACATGCTGCGCGAGCACTGCATCGTCGGCATCACCGCCAACGAACAGCGCTGCCGTGAACTGGTCGAGCACTCGATCGGCCTGGTCACCGCCCTGAACCCGTACATCGGCTACGAAAACGCCACCCGTATCGCCCGCGTCGCCCTGGAAACCGGCCGCGGTGTTCTGGAACTGGTGCGCGAAGAGAAGCTGCTGGACGAAGCGATGCTCAACGACATCCTGCGTCCGGAAAACATGATCGCTCCACGTCTGGTTCCGCTGAAGGCGTAACCCGACCGCTGCAACCTGTCTCACCAGGTCGAGGGACTAGACACCTCTCAACCTTTCAAGGGCCCGAGCGCACGCTTCGGGCCCTTTTTTTATACGCAGCACTCGCAGACACTTCCCGGCACACTACTTGCTCGATAATGCCCCTCACCCCAACGGGATGCCGAGCATGCTGCACAGCCACCTCACCACCCTCAACGCGGTTTCGTTGATTCTCAACGTGTTCCAGGAAGAGGGCTGCACTGCCTCGCAACTGCTCGCCGGCAGCGGCATAGGCCCGGCCGACCTGGGCCATCCCGATGCGCGCATCACCACCCAGCAAGAACTGCAGGTGTGTGCCAATGCGGTCGCCCGACGCGAGGAGATCGGCCTGGAGCTGGGGCGGCGGATGCATGTGTCGTGCTACGGCATGCTCGGTTACGCCTTGCTCTCGAGTGCCACTTTGGGTGACGCCCTGCGCCTGGCACTGCGTTATCCGGCACTGCTGGGAACAATCTTCCAGTTGCGCCTGGTCGACGACGGCCAGCGTGTCTGGCTGAGCGCCAGCGATTATCGCGAGGAGCCGGCACTGGCAGCGTTCAATGCCGAATTCTGCCTGGTCTCGCTGAAAGTCATCTGCGATGACCTGCTCGGTCGGCCGCTACCCTTGCTGGCGGCACGCTTCGAACATGCACGTCCCGCCTATCATCTGCTCTACGCCGGTGCATTCCCCTGCCCGACAGGCTTCGAATCGCGAGACAACGCCTTTGCCTTCGAACGGCGCTGGCTCGACATGCCACTGCCCCTGGCCGATCCCATCACCCACAAAGCCATGGCCGAACGCTGCAGGCGCCTGAACCTGGAGTTCACTGGCCGCCAAGCCTGGCTGGGGCGCATTCGCCAGTTGCTGATGCAGCAGCTCGATGCGGCGCCTGGGCTCGAGGGGCTGGCGCGGCAGATGAACTGCTCGTCGCGCACCTTGCGTCGACACTTGCAGGCGCTGGGCAGCAGTTATCAACAGCTGCTCGATGAGCTGCGCTTCGAACGGGCCAAACAGTTGCTCGCCGAAGACCAGATGCCGATCTACCGGATCGCCGAAACCCTGGGGTTCAGCGAGACGGCAAGCTTCCGGCATGCGTTTCAACGCTGGAGTGGCGTAGCGCCCAGCCATTTTCGCGGGTAGTCGGCAGCGGCCCTGCCGGGGCGCAAGAGGCCGAAAATATCCCCGCACGACCCGATCCGGCCATCGCCAGTGGCCATATCGATCCCCTTTTGGCCGTTTGCAACGTTCTCCCCACCTGGCCCGCCCACCACAATGGGCCCACGCCAGTCACCTTCGGAGAACAACAAATGCTGACGATCTATTCCGATGACCATCGCCTGCACCACGGCCGCTGCGAGCTGATCGACGGCAAGCTGATGCCGTGTTTCGAGATGCCCTCGCGCGCCGACCATGTGCTCGCTCGCGTTCAGCAGCAAAAGCTTGGCCCGGTCCAGGGCCCGAACGACTTCGGCCGCGCGCCACTGCTGCGCATCCACAGCGCCGCCTACCTGGACTTCTTCGAAGGCGCCTGGGCGCGCTGGGCGGCCATGAACCAGGAGGGCGACCTGCTGCCGTTCACCTGGCCAGCACGCACCCTGCGCCAGATCAAACCCACCGGCCTGCACGGCGAACTGGGCTACTACAGCTTCGACGGTGGAGCGCCAATCACCGCTGGCACCTGGCAAGCCGCCTACAGCGCCGCGCAAGTCGCCCTGACCGGGCAGGCCGCGATCCAGAACGGCGCCCATGCCGCCTTTGCCCTGTGCCGTCCGCCAGGGCACCACGCCGCCGCCGAAGTGATGGGCGGCTACTGCTACCTGAACAACGCCGCCATCGCTGCCCAGGCCTTCCTCGATCAGGGCCGGCGCAAGGTCGCGATCCTCGATGTCGACTACCACCACGGCAACGGCACCCAGGACATCTTCTACGAGCGTAACGACGTGTTCTTCGCCTCGATCCACGGCGATCCGACCGACGAGTTCCCGTTCTTCCTCGGCTATGCCGACGAAACCGGCGAGGGTGCGGGCGAGGGCTGCAACGTCAACTATCCTCTGCCGGCAGGTAGCGACTGGGCCACCTGGAGTGCCGCCCTCGAAGACGCCTGCCAGCGCATCGCCGCCTTCGACGCCGACGTGCTGGTGATTTCGCTCGGCGTGGACACCTTCAAGGA
This sequence comes from Pseudomonas sp. RW10S2, assembly GCF_014268985.1. NCBI lineage: Bacteria > Pseudomonadati > Pseudomonadota > Gammaproteobacteria > Pseudomonadales > Pseudomonadaceae > Pseudomonas > Pseudomonas sp. RW10S2. The sequence goes on from NZ_JABWRO010000042.1 coordinate 21,090, forward strand.
CGACCCGATCTCCCAGTTCAAGCTCGACAGCCCGGACTACCTGGAGATGGGCAAGCGCATCGCCCAGCTCGGCAAGCCGACCCTGTTCGTGATGGAAGGTGGTTATGCCGTCGAGGAAATCGGCATCAACGCAGTCAATGTGCTGGAAGGGTTCCAGCGCGCCCAGCCAGGAGCCTGATCATGCGTCCACTCAAGCGTCTGCTCGCCCCGCTCGTTGCTGCCGGCCTGCTGGCCGGCGGCGTTCAGGCCCATGCCGAACAACGCACCCTGCGGGTGTACAACTGGTTCGACTACATCACCCCGCAGACCCTGGTCGATTTCCAGAAGGATGCCCAGGTCAAGCTGATTTACGACATCTTCGACACCAACGAAGCACTGGAAGCCAAGCTGCTGACCGGCAACTCCGGCTATGACGTGGTCGTGCCCTCCAACGTGTTCCTCGCCAAGCAGATCGAGGCCGGGGTCTTCCAGCCCCTGGACCGCAGCAAGCTGCCGAACTGGCAGCACCTGGACCCAACGCTGATGAAGCTGATCGAGGCCAACGATCCGGGCAACAAGTTCGCGGTGCCCTACATGTACGGCACCATCCTGATCGGCTTCAACCCGGCCAAGGTGAAGGCCGCGCTGGGTGACGACGCGCCGGTGGACAGCTGGGACCTGATCTTCAAGGAAGAGAACATCGCCAAGCTCAAGCAGTGCGGCGTGGCGCTGCTCGACTCGCCGTCGGAAATCCTGCCGCTGGCCCTGCAGTACCTGGGCCTGTCGCCCAACAGCGACAAGCCTGAGGACTACAAGAAGGCCGAGGCGCTGCTGATGAAGATCCGCCCGCACGTCACCTACTTCCATTCCTCGAAATACATGGCCGATATCGCCAACGGCGACATCTGCGTGGCAGTGGGCTACTCGGGCAGCTTCTCGCAGGCCGCCAACCGTGCGCGCGAAGCCAAGAATGGCGTGGTGGTGGACATGCGCCTGCCCAAGGAAGGCGCGCCGATCTGGTTCGACATGCTGGCCATTCCGAAAAATGCAGCGAACCCGGACGACGCCCACACCTTCATAAACTACCTGTTGCGCCCGGAGGTGATCGCGCCGATCAGCGACTTCGTCGGCTACCCCAACCCGAACAAGGACGCGACCGAGAAGGTCAGCCCGCAGATTCGCAACAACCCGAACCTGTATCCGACGGCTGAAGCGATGACCACGCTGTATACCCTCAAGCCGCTGAGCAAAGAGGCCGAGCGGGCACGGACCCGGGCCTGGACGCGGATCAAGTCCGGCACCTGAGTCGCCTGCTTCGCGGGCAAGCCCGCTCCTACAAAGAGCCTGTAGGAGCGGGCTTGCCCGCGAAACAGACAGCCCGGTCCAACGTCTTACCGCCAAGCCCTGCGCAATCGCATCAGCGCCTCGGCGATCTCCGCCTCGGGCACCGCCGCAAACCCCAGCACCAGCCCCGCACGCTTATCCACAGGCACCTCGCTGTCTTCCAGCCAGTAAGCACTCAGCGGGTGCACCTCCACCCCCACCGCCTCAGCCCTGGCCACCAGCACCTGCTCGCGCGCGAAGTTATCCACATCCACTTTCACATGCAGCCCCGCCGCCACCTCCGGCATTGCGCCCAGCCCCGGCACATCCAGCGGCCAGCCGGCCTTGAGCACATTGCGCCGCGCCAGCGCCGCCCGGCGCATGCGGCGGATATGCCGCTGGAAGTGCCCCTGGGCCATGAACTGCGCCATCACGCACTGCGTCCCGACTTCGGAATGCCGCACCGCCAATGCCCGCCCCTGGCTGAAGGCTTGCACCAGTCGCGGCGGCAGCACCAGGTAGCCCAGGCGCAACGCGGGGAAGGCGATCTTGCCGAAGGTGCCGATGTAGATCACCCGCTGCTGGCGATCCAGTGCCGCAAGGGGCGCCAGCGGTGCGCCGCTGTAGCGGTACTCGCCATCGTAGTCGTCCTCGATGATCCAGCCATCCTGGCGTTCGGCCCAGGCCAGCAACGACAGGCGCCGCGCCAGGCTCATGGTGACGCCGGTCGGGTACTGGTGCGCAGGCGTCACGTAGGCCAGGCGGCAGTCGCGCAACCGGGCAAGCTGCTCGCATACCAGCCCTTCGTCGTCTATCGCCACACCGCGCACCTTCGCCCCGGCCAGGGCAAAGGCATGCCCGGCGGCGCGATAGCCCGGGTTTTCCACAGCCACCTCCTCGCCCGGCTGCAGCAGCAGCTGTGCACAAAGGCTGATGGCCTGCTGTGCACCACTGGTGATCACAATTTGTTCAGCGGTGCACGAAAGCCCTCGCGAGCGACGCATGTAGGCCGCGATCAGCTCGCGAAGCACAGGCTCACCGGCCGGGTCGCCATAGCCGAGCAGCGCAGGATCGGGATCACGCCAGAAACCCGCTTGCAGCTTGGCCCAGACCTCGAACGGAAACAGATCGAACGCCGGAATACCGACCCGAAAAGCCCTCGGAGCGCCCGTCCTGGGCGGTGAAAGATGGTGGGATTTCAAGCGCTCCAAGGGTGCGCTCGAGCGCGTTGAACTGGATAAATCCTCAGTATCATCAGGTAGAAATGTGGATAAATCTGTTGATAACCCCCGGGATAACCTTGTTGATAACTGTGTGGATAGTTTCGGCAGCTGGCTCACGTAAGTGCCATCCCCGACCCGGCTTTCGATGAAGCCTTCGGCGTACAACTGGTCGTAGGCGCGCACCACGCTGTTGCGCGACAGCGCCAGCATCGAAGCCAGGTCACGGGTGGCCGGCAGCCGCGTGCCACTGCTCAGCCGCCCGTCCAGCACTCGCGCGCGCAGCGCCTGGTAGAGCTGCTGGCTGAGGCCACGGCGGCGGTCGAGCACGATGCCGGCGGGGTCGAAAGGCAAAACGAGGGGACGCTCACTCATGGCATTGGACCTGTCAAATCGGCTGCAAATGGCTCTTACCCAGAACCAATAGCCTGCCTAGGATGGGGTCATCAAACAAGGACTTCGCCATGTACAACGCCAAGCCTCATCAAGAACACGACCTCCAACGCCTGCACCAGCAGATGCTGCAGACGCGCCTTGCCACGCTGGTCAGCCACGGCGAACACGGCCTGCTGGCGACCCACCTGCCAGTGCTGGTGGACACTCACGAAGGCGAGTTCGGTACGGTCTACGGCCATCTGGCACGCGCCAACCGCCAGTGGCAGGACCTGGAGCGAGGCGGCGAAGCCCTGCTGGTTTTCCAGGGTGCCGATGCCTACGTGAGCCCCGGCTACTACCCGAGCAAACTGGAGAACCCGAAAGTGGTACCCACGTGGAACTACGTCGCGGTGCATGCCCATGGGCCGGCCGAGGTCATCCATGACCCGGCGCCGCTGCTGGAGATCGTCAGCCGCCTGACCGACCTGCATGAACAAAGCCGCGCCGCCCCCTGGAAAGTCGCCGACGCTCCTGCCGACTACATCGACGGCATGCTCCGCGCCATCGTCGGCATCCGCCTGCCCATCACCCGCATCCAGGGTGCCCGCAAGCTCAGCCAGAACCGCAGCGCCGACGATGTGCAGGGCGTGCGCGAAGGCCTGGCCAGCAGCCCCGACCCGCTCGACAACCAACTCGCGACGCAGATGCGTTCGCTCTGAAGGAAACCACCATGTCCAACGTCACCCTGCGCCCGGTCACTCTCGAAGACCACGCCGCCTGGCTGCCCCTCTGGCAGGCCTACCTGCGCTTCTACCAGACCACGCTCGCCGACGAGGTCACCGCCACGACCTGGCAGCGCCTGCTCGCCCCCAGCGAACCCACCCACTCGGCCTTGGCCTGGGTCGATGGCAAGGCGGTGGGGATGGTCAACTACATCTATCATCGTTCCAACTGGAGCATCGAGAACTCCTGCTACCTGCAGGACCTCTACGTCGACGGCGAGCAGCGCGGCCTGGGCATCGGCCGCCAGCTGATCGAACACGTCTACGCCACCGCCAAGGCCGCCGGCTGCATCAAGGTGCACTGGCTGACCCACGAGACCAACGCCACGGCCATCAGCCTGTACGAGCAAGTCGCCGAGCGCCCGGGCTTCATTCAATTTCGCAAAGCACTGTAGGCCGACCATGACCCTGAACTGGAAACCCGCCGCAACACCGGACGCCTCCCCCCTCGATGGCCGTTTCATCCGCCTGGAAAAACTCGACCCGGCGCGCCATGGCGACGACCTGTGGGAGGTCCTGCAAGGCCCGGGTTCGGACCCGGTGCTGTGGGACTACCTGCCCTACGGCCCGTTTACCGAGCGCGCCGCCTTCGACCGCTGGCTGCAAGGCAACGCAGCCAGCCGCGACCCACTGTTCTATAGCGTCATCGACAAACGCAACGGGCAGGTGCAGGGCATCCTCAGCTACATGTCGATCGTCCCCGAGCAGGGACGCTTCGAAATCGGCCATATCGCCTTTGGCGCGGCCATGCAGCGTACGCCCAAGGGCACCGAGGCGGTGTACCTGCTGAGCAAGCTCGGCTTCGAGCTGGGCAACCGGCGCCTGGAATGGAAATGCAACAACGCCAACGCGCGCTCCAGGCGCGCCGCAGAGCGGTTCGGCTTCATCTTCGAAGGCGTATTCCGCCAGCACATGGTGGTGAAAGACCAGAACCGCGACACGGCTTGGTATTCGATCACCGACGGGGAGTGGCCAGCGGTGGCGGCGGGCTTCGAGCGCTGGTTGAGCGTGGAGAACCAGCGGCCTGACGGGCAGGTGAAGACCCTCGAGGCGTGCCGCCAGGCCTGACGCAATCGCGGGGCAAGCCCGCTCCCACAGGTACCCCGCTGCCCATGAAAACAGCGGGGTAACTGTGGGAGCGGGCTTGCCCCGCGATTGGGCCCTGAAACCCAACACAAAAAAAGGGGAGCAACCGCTCCCCATGAGGTAAACCGCTTGTCAGTCGAAGGCTGTCGCTCAGCCTTCGATCTCGATCAGGATCTCGCCAGGGGTTACCCGGTCGCCCTTGGCCACATGAATGGCAACGACCTTGCCGGCGATGGCCGCCTGGACTTCGGTCTCCATCTTCATCGCCTCGGTGATCAGCACCGCTTGCCCCGCCTTCACCACATCGCCCTCCTTGACCAGCACATCGACGATGTTGCCCGGCATGGTGGTGCTGACGTGACCTGGCGCACTGGCCTGCTTGCGCTTGCTGCTGCCACCGCCGACGAAATCGTTGAGCGGCTCGAACACCACTTCTTCCGGCATGCCGTCGATGGACAGGTAGAAGTGACGCTTGCCTTCGGCCTTGACGCCCACGCCGGTGATGTCGACGCGGTAGGTCTCGCCGTGCACGTCGATGACGAACTCGGTCGGTACTCCCTCGCCGCCTACGGAGGTTGCAGCGCCGGCTTCCGGGATCGGCAGCAGGGCTTCGGGCTTGAGGGTTCCGGCTTCACGCTCTTCGAGGAACTTGCGCCCGATGTCCGGGAACATGGCGAAGGTCAGCACGTCTTCCTCGCTGTGCGCCAGGCTGCCGATCTCGGCACGCAGCTTGGCCATCTCCGGCTTGAGCAGGTCGGCCGGACGCACATCGATGACTTCTTCGCTGCCGATCGCCTGGCGGCGCAGCTTCTCGTCGACCACACCTGGCGCCTTGCCGTAGCCGCCCTGCAGGTACAGCTTCACCTCGTTGGTGATGGTCTTGTAGCGCTCACCGGCCAGTACGTTGAAGAACGCCTGGGTGCCGACGATCTGCGAAGTCGGGGTCACCAGCGGCGGGAAGCCGAGGTCTTCACGTACCCGCGGGATCTCCGCCAGCACTTCGTTCATGCGGTTGAGGGCGCCCTGCTCCTTGAGCTGGTTGGCCAGGTTGGAAATCATCCCGCCCGGCACCTGGTTGACCTGCACGCGGGTATCCACGGCGGTGAACTCGCTCTCGAACTGATGGTACTTCTTGCGCACGGCGTAGAAGTACAGGCCGATCTCCTGCAGCAGCTCCAGGTCCAGCCCGGTGTCGAACTCGCTGCCCTTGAGCGCGGCGACCATCGACTCGGTGCCCGGGTGGCTGGTGCCCCAGGCGAAGCTGGAGATGGCGGTGTCGATGTGGTCGGCACCGTTTTCCACCGCCTTGAGCTGGCACATGGCGGCCAGGCCTGCGGTGTCGTGGGAGTGGATGAACACCGGCAGCGATTGCTCGGCCTTCAGCGCCTTGACCAGCTCGCCTGTGGCGTATGGCGTCAGCAGGCCGGCCATGTCCTTGATCGCCACCGAGTCGCAACCCATGGCTTCCATCTGCTTGGCCTGGTTCACGAAGGCCTCGATGGTGTGCACGGGGCTGGTGGTGTAGGCAATGGTGCCCTGGGCGTGCTTGCCGGCGGCCTTCACCGCTTCGATGGCCACGCGCAGGTTACGCACATCGTTCATGGCGTCGAAGATGCGGAATACGTCGATACCATTGACCGCAGCCTTGGCCACGAAAGCCTTGACCACATCATCGCTGTAATGGCGGTAGCCCAGCAGGTTCTGGCCGCGCAGCAGCATCTGCAGACGGGTGTTGGGCAGTGCCGCACGCAGTTGGCGCAGGCGCTCCCACGGGTCTTCCTTGAGGAAGCGCACGCAGGCGTCGAAGGTCGCACCGCCCCAGACTTCGAGCGACCAGTAGCCGACCTTGTCGAGCTTTTCGCAGATCGGCAGCATGTCTTCGGTGCGCATGCGGGTGGCCAGCAGGGACTGGTGGGCGTCGCGCAGGATCGTGTCGGTTACATGGATTTTCTTGGACATTGTTGAATTCCTCACAGGCCTGCGTGGGCGGCGATGGCGGCGGCGATGGCCAGGGCCAGCTCTTCGGGTTTGCGCTTGATCGAGTAGTTGGTCAGTTCCGGATGGCTTTCCACGAAGCTGGTATTGAACTGGCCGCTACGGAATTCCGGGTTGCGCAGGATTTCCTGGTAGTACGCCGCGGTGGTCTTGACCCCCTGCAGGCGCATGTCATCCAGGGCTCGCAGGCCGCGGTCCATGGCTTCTTCCCAGGTCAGCGCCCAGACCACCAGTTTCAGGCACATGGAGTCGTAGAACGGCGGAATGGTGTAGCCGGTATAGATTGCCGTGTCGGTACGTACGCCCGGACCCCCGGGGGCGTAGTAGCGGGTGATCTTGCCGAAGCTGGGCAGGAAATTGTTCTTCGGGTCTTCGGCGTTGATCCGGAACTGCAACGCGTAGCCGCGATGCTGGATGTCTTCCTGTTTGACCGACAGCGGCAGGCCCGAGGCGATGCGAATCTGCTCACGCACGATATCGATGCCGGTGATTTCCTCGGTGATGGTGTGTTCCACCTGCACCCGGGTGTTCATCTCCATGAAGTACACCTCGCCATCGGCGAGCAGGAACTCCACGGTACCGGCGTTCTCGTAGTTGACCGCCTTGGCGGCGCGTACGGCCAGGTCGCCGATGTAGGCGCGCTGTTCCGGCGTCAGCTGCGGGCTCGGGGCGATTTCGATGAGCTTCTGGTTGCGGCGCTGGATCGAGCAGTCGCGCTCGAACAGATGCACCACGTTGCCGAAGCTGTCACCGAGAATCTGCGCCTCGATGTGTTTGGGGTTGACGATGCATTTCTCGAGAAACACCTCGGCGGAACCGAACGCCTTGGTGGCTTCGGAAATCACCCGGGGGAAGTTCTGTTCCAGCTCCTCGCGGCTGTTGCAGCGGCGAATACCACGCCCGCCGCCACCGGAGGTGGCCTTGAGCATCACCGGATAACCGATGCGCTCGCCTTCGCTCAGGGCCTCGTGGATGTCGGCCACGTTGCCTTCGGTTCCTGGGGTCACCGGGACACCGGCCTGGATCATGGTGCGGCGCGCTTCGGTCTTGTCGCCCATGCGGCGAATGACCTCGGCAGCAGGACCGATGAACTTGATGCCACGTTCGGCGCAGATTTCTGCAAGTTCTGCGTTTTCCGACAGGAAACCGTAGCCCGGATGCAGGGCGTCACAGCCGGTTTCCACAGCAAGGTTCACCAGCTTGCGCGGGTTCAGGTAACCGGCCAGAGGCTCGGCACCAATGCTGTAGGCCTCGTCGGCGCGCTTGACGTGCAAGGCGTGACGGTCGGCGTCGGAAAAGATCGCGACAGAGCGAATGCCCATTTCGGCGCAGGCACGCACGATCCGAACTGCGATTTCACCCCGGTTGGCGATCAGGATTTTTTTTATCACTGGAGTCTTCCCAAAGCCGTAGGAACAGACGATCCGGTTACACCGGTCGGCGCGTGACCAGACGTCGCTGGCCAGTCGCACATTCAAACTAGCGCTACCGGTTGATAAACAAAAATCAATATTTGTTAGGGGCTGTATTAGCAAAAGCTTATAGTGAGGTAACAAGGTTTTGCCGGAGCCTGGGGATAAATGCGTAAGTCCTTGATGCGTATGACTTTGCGTCAATTGCAGATCTTTAACGAAGTGTGTGATTTGCGCTCGTACAGCCGCGCAGCGGAAGAGATGGCGCTTACGCAACCCGCCGTAAGTCTACAGATCCGCCAGCTCGAAGAGCTGGTCGGCCAGCCGCTGTTCGAGTACGTCGGCAAAAAGCTCTACCTGACCGAAGCGGCCGAGGCACTGCAACGTGCCAGCCGCGACATCTTCGGGCGCCTGGAAAACCTCGACATGCAGCTGTCGGACATGCAGGGCTCACTGCAGGGGCAATTGAAGCTGGCGATCGAATCCAGTGCGAAGTACTTCGTGCCACACCTGTTCGCCGCCTTCAAGCAACGACACCCGGAGGTCAACCTCACCCTCACGGTGGTCAATCGCGCCCAGGCGATTCGACGCCTGTCCGACAACCGCGACGACCTGATCATCATGTCGATGGTGCCGCAGGACATGGGGCTGGAGTTCCTGCCATTCCTGAATAACCCGATCATCGCGGTGGCGCCACCGGAACACCCGTTGTGCAAGCTCGAACGCTTGCGCCTGCAGGACCTGGAGCCTCATACCCTGCTCATCCGCGAACAAGGCTCGGGCACGCGCAAAGCCTGCGAGGAGTACTTCAAGGACAAGCGCGTGCACTTCACCCAGACCCTGGAAGTGGCCTCGGCCGACGCCCAGCGCGAGTGCGTGATCGCAGGCTTGGGCATCGCCCTGCTGACTCGCCATGCAGTGAACATGGAACTGGCCACCGGGATGCTCAGGGAGTTGCCTGTCGAGGAGCTGCCGCTGTACCGCAGCTGGTGCGTGGTGCAGTCCAAGGCCAAGCGGCAATCGCCGGTGGCCTTGGCGTTTCTGGCATTCATTCGCAGCGAACGTGCGAAGATCAGCGGGCTTGTGGAGCGATTTTCTGGGAAGCTGCCGACGCCACCTGCCACACCGTGATGTCTTGCAGCTCCGGGTAGTCGGCGAGATCGCGCAAGAGTTGGCGCTGGTCGCAGTAGCTTTCGATCGCGCGACGATATTCCATGCGTCGCTGATCCTTTTCAGCCTGCTTGCGAGCTTTGGCGCTGGGTTGGTACGAACCGAAGTGATCGTTTGCCATTGCCTGTCTCCCAGATCGAGTGCGGGAGTTTCAGGGTGGCTTCGGGGTTTTACGGTTTGGCTGAGAAATGGTGACAGAATCGTGAATTTTCATTGCCCGTACCGGCCCTTTCGCGGGTAAACCCGCTCCCAAAGAGGCCGGTGCGGTAGCAGTGCAATCAGTCGTCGGTAGCCTTGATCGACTTGGGCGACAAACGCAGGCTGCGCAAGCTGCGCTTGACGCTCTTGAGGTGGTTGACCAGGCTCGGCCCACGCGCCATGGCCACACCCATGGCCAGCACGTCGATCACCACCAGGTGGGCGATCCGCGAGGTCAGCGGGGTGTAGATCTCGGTGTCTTCGTGCACGTCGATCGCCAGGTTGACGGTCGACAGTTCCGCCAGCGGCGTCTGGCTGGGGCACAGGGTGATGAGGTTGGCGCCGCTTTCACGCACCAGGTTGGCGGTGATCAGCAAATCCTTCGAGCGCCCCGACTGCGAGATGCACACGGCGACATCACCCGGCTTGAGGGTCACCGCCGACATCGCCTGCATGTGCGGGTCGGAATAGGCCGCGGCACTGAGCAGCAGGCGGAAGAACTTGTGCTGGGCATCGGCGGCGACCGCGCCGGAAGCCCCGAAGCCGTAGAATTCCACGCGCTGCGCCTGGGCCATGGCACTCACCGCCTGCTGCAGCGCCTGCGGGTCGAGGTGCTCGCGCACTTCCATCAGCGTGTGCAAGGTGGTGTCGAAAATCTTCAGGCTGTAGTCGGCGACCGAGTCGTCTTCATGGATGGCGAACTGGCCGAAGCTGGCGCCCGCCGCCAGGCTTTGCGCCAGCTTGAGCTTGAGGTCCTGGAAGCCCGAACAACCGATGGCGCGGCAGAAACGCACGATGGTCGGCTCGCTGATACCAACACTGTGGGCAAGATCGGCCATCGAGCTGTGCATGACGGCAGCCGGATCGAGCAGCACGTGGTCGGCCACTTTCAGTTCCGATTTGCGCAGCAGGTGGCGCGATTGAGCGATATGTTGCAACAGATTCACAGGCTGGACTCGGTTATGATCGGCTGGCCGGGATGTAGCTATCTTGTAGTTATACTACATGACCGGCTGACCGCCCAGCTAAACGAACATGGGAGAGTGGTGGCTTGAGTATCCCTTGCGACATTCTGGTTTTCGGCGGCACGGGCGACCTGGCCCTGCACAAGCTGCTGCCGGCGCTCTATCAGCTCTACCGCGAGGGTCGCCTGCACAACGCCGTGCGGATCATCGCCCTGGCCCGCCGCCCCCTGCCGCGCAACGACTACCTCAAGCTCAGCGAGCGTCATTGCAGGGCGCAGATTGCCCGCAACGACTTCGACGAGGAGGTCTGGCAGCGCTTCTCGGCACGCCTGGACTACTTCGCCATGGATGCCTCCCAGGGTGCCGACTTCGGACGCCTGGCCCGCTACCTTGGCGAGCCCGGTGGCCTGACCCGAATCTTCTACCTCGCCACCGCCCCCAACCTGTTCGTGTCCATCGCCAACAACCTGCGCCTGGCCGGCCTTGCCGACAACGAAGCGCGCATCGTGCTGGAGAAACCCATCGGCCATTCGCTGGAGTCGGCCACGGCGATCAACGAAGCCATCGGCGCGGTATTCGACGAGTCCCAGGTCTTTCGCATCGATCACTACCTGGGCAAGGAGACAGTGCAGAACCTCATGGCCCTGCGCTTCGCCAATGCCTTGCTGGAGCCTGTATGGCGCAACAGCCAGGTCGATCATGTGCAGATCAGCGTCTGCGAAACCCTCGGGGTCGAGAACCGCGGCGCCTACTACGAGCGCGCCGGCGCTACCCGCGACATGCTGCAGAACCATCTGCTGCAACTGCTCTGCCTGGTGGCGATGGAGCCGCCGGCGCAGTTCGAGGCCGAGGCGGTCCGCGACGAGAAGGTGAAGATCCTTCGTGCGCTGCGCCCGATCACCGGCCAGGACGTGCAGGACAAGACCGTGCGCGGCCAGTACAGCGCCGGCAAGATCGGCGGCCAGGAAGTGCCGGCCTACTACTTCGAGAAAGATGTCGACAACGACAGCGACACCGAAACCTTCGTCGCCGTGCAGGCCCATATCGAGAACTGGCGCTGGGCCGGCGTGCCGTTCTACCTGCGCACCGGCAAGCGCATGGCACGGCGCTCGTCGCAGATCGTCATCCAGTTCAAACCGGTGCCCCACGAGTTGTTCGCGGGCGGCCAGGTCAACCAGTTGCTGATCCAGTTGCAGCCCGACGAGCACATCAGCCTGCGCATGATGACCAAGAGCCCCGGCCGCGGCATGCGCCTGGCGCCGGTCGAACTGGACCTGAACCTGGCCCAGGCCTTCGCCCAGACCCGCCGCTGGGAAGCCTACGAGCGCCTGCTGCTGGATGTACTGGATGGTGACTCGACACTGTTCATGCGCCGCGACGAAGTGGAGGCCGCGTGGGCCTGGATCGACCCTATCCTCAAGGGCTGGGAAGAACACTTCCAGGCACCGCGGACCTATCCGGCAGGCAGCAATGGGCCAGAGCAGGCCAACAGCCTCCTGGCGCATCAGGGCCGACACTGGTACCTCTGACCATCCCCTGCCCCGGCACTTGCCGCCGGGGCGCAGGTCATCCCCGCGAGCGCTCCAGCAACGCCTTGAACGCTGCGGCATCGATCGGTCGACTGATCAGGTAACCCTGAGCCTCGTCGCACCCCTGTTCACACAGGAATGCCAGCTGCTCCTGGGTTTCCACGCCCTCGGCCACCACCTCCAGCCCCAGGCTCTTGGCCATGGCGATGATCGCCCGGATGATCGCGGCATCCTGGCTGCCCTCCTGCAGACCCCGAATGAACGCCTGGTCGATCTTCACGTAGTCCACCGGAAAGCGCTTGAGGTAACTCAGCGATGAGTAGCCGGTCCCGAAATCATCGATCGCCAGCTTCACGCCCAATGCGTGCAGTTGCTGGAAGGTGGCGATGATGTGCTCGACATTGTCGAGCAACTGGCTCTCGGTCAGTTCCAGCTCCAGCAGGTGCGGTGCCAGCCCGGTCTCCTGCAGCACCTGGCGCACCAGGCTGACCACCTTGCCCTGGCGCAACTGGTAGACCGACAGGTTGACCGAAACACGGATCTCTCTGCCCTGGCGCAGCCATTCGCAGGCCTGCCAGCACGCCTGACGCAGGACGAACTCACCCATCGGCGCGATCAACCCGGTTTCTTCGGCCAGCCCGATGAACTCGCCCGGCGGCACCATGCCCCACTGCGGATGCTGCCAGCGCACCAGCGCCTCGGCGGCATGCAGACGGCCGGAACGCAGGCACAGCTTGGGCTGGTAATAGACCCGCAACTGGTTCTCGTCGAGAGCCTTGCGCAGATCGTTCTCCAGTTGCAGGCGCTCCAGGGTGCTGGCACGCAGGCTTTCGGTATAGAACTGGAAACTGTCGCCCCCCAGGTGCTTGGCATGCTGCTTGGCCATGTCAGCCTGGCTGACCAGGGCGTTGAGGTCGAAAGTGGCCTCCGACAACACACTGATGCCCACCGATGCACTGATCACCACTTCATGACCGCCCACCCGCTGCGGCACCCGCAGCTTGTCGAGCAGCCGTGTGGTGACCCGCACCAGGCTGGAAAGATTGCTGTAGCCATCGAACAGCACGGCGAACTCGTCGCCGGAGATACGCGCCACGGTGTCGGCCTCCGGCACCGCATTGGCCAGGCGCTGGGCCATTTTCTTCAGTAACTGGTCGGCCAGCTCATGCCCCAGGCTTTCATTGAGCAGCTTGAAACGGTCCAGGTCGACATGCAGCAGCGCCAGGCTACGGCCGTTCAGGCGCACACGCTGCACCGCCTCGTGCAGGCGCAGGCGGAACAGTGCGCGATTGGCAAGGCCTGTGAGGTCATCGTAGTGGGCCAGGTAGCGCAGGCGCTCCTCCGACTCGCGGCGCGCCGACAGGTCAGTGAAGAACGCCACGATATTGCTGATATTGCCCCGCCCATCGCGCACGCCATTGAGCTGCAGCCATTGCGGGTAAAGCTCGCCATTGCTGCGCGCCTCGACCAGCTCGCCCTGCCAGCGCCCCTGCTGCTCAAGGGCCTGGAGAATCGACTGGCTGTGCCGGCGAGCGTCGCGGCTGCACGGCAGCTCCAGCAGGTCACGCAGGATAAGGTCTTCGCGCCCGTAACCGGTGAGATCGCAGAACCGCTGGTTGACCGCCAGCAACTGGTAGTGCGCATCGAGGATGGCGATGCCTTCACTGGCCGCCTCGAACACGGTGGCAGCCAGCCGTTGCTGCTCTTCCTGCTCCTTCTGTGCGGTGATGTCGCGGCGGGTGCCCAGCATGCGCAGGACCTTGCCGTCGGCATCACGCTCGACCGCCCGCCCCCGATCCTCGATCCAGCACCAGCGGCCTTGCGTGTGGCGTACCCGGTATTCGACGCGATAGTCGCCGCTGCGGCCCTTGAGGTGCTCGACCAGTGTGCGCCGCAGTAGCGGCAGATCGTCGGGATGCAGGCGCGGCTTGAGGTCGGCAAGCACCGAGCGCACTTGTCCAGGCTCCAGGCCGAACAAGGCATGCAATTGAGTGTGATGGACTTCGTCGGTTTGCAGGTCCCAGTCCCACAGCCCCAGCTCGCTGGCCTCCAGCGCCAGGGCCAGGCGCTGCTCGCTGGCGCCCAGGGCCTGGGTGGCAAGCGCCAGCTCACGGCTTCGCTCGTTCACCCGCAGCTCAAGGCCGGCCTGAGCCTGGCGCAATTGCTCTTCGGCATGACGACGGTGGCGGATCTCTGCACTCAGGGCCTGGTTCAGTTGCTCGCCATGGCGTTGCGCACCCTGCAGATGCTCGATCAGTGCCTGGTTCTGGAAGCGTCGGAGCAGACCGCGCTCGATCAAACGATTGACCTGCCAGGCCACTACCATCAGGGCGCCGAGCAGGATCAGGCCAAGCCAGCCCCAGCCGCGCTGCAATCCGTCCTGATAGAAGAACAGAAATCCGATCGGCGGCAACAGGCCGGGTAACACGAAGCTGAGAAAGGCCGGCAGGCTGACCGCATAGGCGACGCTCGCCGACAGCGCCGCTGCGCCCAGCAGGCCGAATACCCAGGCCTGCTGGACGAAACTGTCCACCGGCACCAGCGCGAGTGCAGCACAGGCAAGCGTCAGGCCACTGAAGGCCGACCCACCCAGGAACATCCGCCACCAGGTCGGCTTGGCCTGGCGCGCCGGCGTGGCCGCATCGAAAGCCGCCACCTGGATCACCCGCAAGGCCACCAGCGCCAGCAACCAGACCATCCACACGCCGACCAGCAGGTAGCGGGCAGGACTCCACAGCAGCCAGGCGCAAAGCAGGCCGTTGAGCAACATGAACAGGGTGGGCAGCAACGAGCCCTGGTAAAGCAGGCGGGTCCGCTCGATGGAGAGCTGGGTTGCGAATTGCCTGCGAACGCTCCTTGTCGATTCGGGTGATGCGTCGATCACCATGCAATTCTGGGTCATATGGCAGTGTTCTTATAATGGTCAGCCGCGAACGTGCACGGAGCATACACAAGCGCAAGGCCAGGCCAAACTGCTGTATGTCATGATTTCACAAATGCCCGAGCATTTGCCCGCAGCCCCCGCGCCAACCTAGAATGGCCGGATGCACACTGATGACCTCTCCCTACTGCTCAACTCCCTCAACGATGCCCAACGCCAGGCCGTAGCAGCCCCGCGTGGGCGTCAACTGGTGCTCGCTGGCGCCGGCTCCGGCAAGACCCGCGTGCTGGTGCACCGCATCGCCTGGCTGATCCAGGTCGAGCAGGCCTCGCCGCATTCGATTCTGTCGGTGACCTTCACCAACAAGGCCGCCGCGGAGATGCGTCACCGTATCGAACAGTTGCTGGGCATCAACCCGGCTGGCATGTGGGTCGGCACCTTCCACGGCCTGGCCCACCGCCTGCTGCGCGCCCACTGGCAGGAAGCGCGCCTGGCGCAGAATTTCCAGATCCTCGACGGCGACGATCAGCAGCGGCTGATCAAGCGTGTCATCCGCGAGATGGGCCTGGATGAGCAGCGCTGGCCGGCACGCCAGGCCCAGTGGTTCATCAACGGGCAAAAAGACGAAGGCCTGCGCCCGCAGCACATCCAGGCCAGCGGCGACCTGTTCCTGGCCACCATGCGCGGCATCTACGAAGCCTACGAACAGGCCTGCGAGCGCGCCGGGGTCATCGACTTCTCCGAACTGCTGCTGCGCGCCCTCGACCTGTGGCGCGACCACCCCGGCCTGCTCGAGCACTATCAGCGCCGCTTCCGCCACCTGTTGGTGGACGAATTCCAGGACACCAACGCCGTGCAGTACGCCTGGCTGCGCCTGCTGGCCGGCGGTGGCGAAAGCCTGATGGCGGTGGGCGACGACGACCAGTCGATCTATGGCTGGCGCGGCGCGAAGATCGAGAACATCCATCAATACACCGCCGACTTCCCCGACGCCGAGCTGATCCGCCTGGAGCAGAACTACCGCTCCACCAGTGGCATCCTCAAGGCTGCCAACGCCCTGATCGCCAATAACAGCGGGCGCCTGGGCAAGGAGCTGTGGACCGACCTGGGCGAAGGCGAACCCCTCACCCTGTACGCGGCATACAACGAGCACGACGAAGCACGCTACGTGGTCGAAAGCATCGAGCGCATCATCAAGGACGGCAATTCGCGCAGCGACATCGCCATCCTCTATCGCTCCAACGCCCAGTCGCGAGTGCTCGAAGAAGCCTTGCTGCGTGAGCGCATCCCCTACCGCATCTATGGTGGCCAGCGCTTCTTCGAACGCGCCGAAATCAAGAACGCCATGGCCTACCTGCGTCTGCTCGAAGGCCGCGGCAACGATGCTGCACTCGAGCGGGTGATCAACGTGCCGCCGCGCGGCATCGGCGAGAAGACGGTCGAAGCCATCCGCGAACATGCCCGCCACAGCCAGCTGTCGATGTGGGATGCGATGTGCCAGCTGCTCGCCGCCAAAGCGCTCAAAGGCCGTGCTGCCAGCGCCCTGGGCGGCTTCATCGAGTTGATGGAGAACCTTGCGACCAAGGTCACGGAGATGCCGCTGCACACCATGACCCAGACCGTCATCGAGCAGTCCGGGCTGATCATCTACCACCAGGAAGAAAAGGGTGAAAAAGGCCAGGCCCGGGTAGAGAACCTTGAGGAACTGGTCAGCGCTGCGCGCAACTTCGAATCCAGTGAAGAAGACGCCGACCTTTCGCCGCTGTCGGCATTCCTCGGCCACGCCTCGCTGGAAGCCGGCGACGCCCAGGCAGACGAGCACGAAGACAGTGTGCAGCTGATGACCCTGCACAGCGCCAAGGGCCTGGAATTCCCCTACGTGTTCCTGGTCGGCATGGAAGAAGGCCTTTTCCCGCACAAGATGAGCCTGGAAGAGCCTGGTCGTCTTGAAGAGGAGCGCCGCCTGGCCTATGTCGGGATCACCCGCGCGATGCGCCAGCTGATCATGACCTACGCCGAGACCCGGCGCCTCTATGGCAGCGAGACGTACAACAAGGTGTCGCGTTTCGTACGGGAAATCCCGGCAGGCCTGGTTCAGGAAGTGCGCTTGTCCAATTCGGTCAGCCGTCCTTTCGGCGGTGCGCAGACCCAGGCCAGCAGCCTGTTCGCCAACGCCAGCATCCCGCAGACCGCCTTCAGCCTGGGCCAACGCGTGCAACACTCGGTGTTCGGTGAAGGGGTCATCCTCAACTTCGAAGGGTCCGGGGCACAGGCACGCGTGCAGGTGAACTTCGACGAAGGCAGCAAGTGGCTGATGCTGGGGTATGCCAAGCTGGAAGCGCTCTGAGGACGAGTCGCTCGTGACTCGTCCCGCGATGCTCTTTCAGACGCCAGATTCAGACGCTGCCTACACGCTCAGGCAAAAGCTCGAAACATTCTTGCGCTAGCCATGTCTCCTAGATCATGTGCACCATGACGCGCGTGCAATCCACAAAACGGGAAATCCCATCTTATGCAACGTTTTCTTAGCATCGCACTGGCGCTCTGCGTCGGCCTGACGCTGAGCCTCGACGCCAACGCCAAGCGCTTCGGCGGCGGCAAGAGCTCGGGCGCTGCGCCTATGCACCAGACCCGCCAGGCCTCCCCTACCACGCCTGCCGCCGCGCCGACCGCTCCAGGCCGCGCTCCGGCCGCTGCCAGCGGTGCTTCGCGCTGGCTGGGCCCACTGGCCGGCCTCGCCGCCGGTGGCCTGCTCGCCTCCATGTTCATGGGCGATGGCTTCCAGGGCATGCAGATCCTCGACTTCCTGATCATGGGCCTGATCGCCTTCCTGGTCTTCCGCTTCATCGCTGCGCGCCGTCGCCAGCAGCAGCCGCAAGCTGCCGCAGCCGCCGGTCACGCCCCTTACCAGCGTGAAGTGCCGCAACAGCCTGCGCAATCGATCTTCGGTGGTTCGGCCGCACCTGTCGCCGCTGCGCCGGTCATCAACGCCCCGGCCTGGTTCAACGAGCAGAGCTTCCTGGCCGCTGCCCGCAACCACTTCCAGACGCTGCAACAGCACTGGGATGCGAACGAGATGGACAAGATCGCCGAGTTCGTCACCCCGCAAATGCTCGAGTTCCTCAAGCGTGAGCGTGCCGAGCAAGGTGATGGCTTCCAGTCCACCTACATCGACGACCTCGATGTGCAACTGGAAGGCGTCGACGACCGTGCCGACAAGACCATCGCCACCCTGACCTTCCGTGGCGTATCGAAGAACTCGCGCTTCGATCAGGGCGAGGCGTTCAGCGAAAGCTGGCACATGGAGCGTGCACAGGGCGAGAACCAGCCCTGGATGCTCGCCGGTATCCGCCAGAACGGCTGATTCTGACGCGCTTCACAGAAAAAACCCCCCCCCCCCCCCCGGGGGG
>NZ_JABWRO010000043.1:0-39338 GCF_014268985.1 Pseudomonas sp. RW10S2
GGGCGGGGGCGACCGATGGCGCGGGTATAGATGTAGAGGCTGAGGCTGCCGAGGAAGGTCCCGAAGAAGACCAAAGTCACGGTGAAGGGTGTCCAGTGCTCAAGCACACGCTTTAGATTCTTGCGAAATACCTGGGCGAAGGTCGGGCGCACACGATGTGCACGGGGAGTAGGTTGCGGGGTATTGCTCATTTCACTCGCCTGTCCATGGTCTGTAACACAAAGCCCGGGAATCTATCACGCCTGCGGGCGATAGTTCCCAGCTCGGGCCTCTGCGATGCACCCTGCATCCAATGCTGGGTTTGATAGCGCTCGCGACGAAAGCCCCTAGGTGTCACTCCCTTTATCGACCGCTACCTCCCCGCGAACGATCGCCAGTTGCCCGTCGATCATCGCCTTGCTCATGCCACTCAGGTAATACATGGCACGCATCAGGGGCTCGGCGTCGCGCGGCGTGTTGAGGGCGCGATGGGTGAGTTCGGTCACGCACCCCAGCATGCTCGAAACCTCCATCAGCGTTTCCTTGGGCGGCAGCCCGGGTATCGCCTGCACCCAGGCCAACCGCGGTGGGCGGCGGATGCGCGGTACTGCGCTGACCACTTTCAGGCCAGCGTTCCTGTTCGATTGATCGTCGTTATCCATGCGTCCCCCATCGAGAATCGGTAGCGCTTCCAGCGCTGGATTGAAAAGTGCCCGCCGCATCTCTCCCGCACGCCTGTAGCCCGACCCACGCGAACCCGGCGTGAGTCTCTGCCCGTAAGCTGAAAGCGTGAAGATGAAATGCGGCGGGCACGGGCAGATTAGAAGGCCAGACGGGCCTGCACAACAGCGCAACCCAGGGAAACGTGATCCCAAGAAATACCCTACGCGACAATAGGAAGTTTCACGATATTTGTGCACATTCGCCCCTTTCCACCTCGCTTATCTGATCTGTTCAGGCAACCGGAAACGGCTGGGCGATTGTCCGGCATGCTTGCTGAACGCCACGCTGAACGCGCTGGCCGAACCGTAGCCCACCCGCTCGGCGATCTCGGCGACAGACAACTGCCGGGCCCTGAGCAACTGCTTGGCGACCTCCATGCGCCAGGCCAGCAGATGCGCCATTGGCGCCACGCCCACCGTTCGCGTGAAGCGCTCGAAGAACGCCGAGCGGGAGAGCGCGGCAATGCTCGCCAACTGATCGACACTCCAAGGGTGATCGATACGTGCGTGCAACTGATTCAGCACCGGCGCCAGGCGCCCATCCGCCAGCCCCCGCAGCAACTCGACCGGGGCATTCTCGATCGCGACCAGGCGCATGGCTTCGATCAGCAACAACTCGACCAGGCGCGACAAGGCGAACTCGCTGCCTGGCTTCTGCTCCACGGACTCCTCGCTGACCATTTGCACCAACTGCGACAAGCGCACCGAGCTCCTGACATGCACGACGGTGGGCAGCAGGGCTATCAGTAACGCCGGATCGGTGTCGTCGAACGCGAAGGAGCCACCCAACGAGCACATGTCCGCTGGGCCTTGCGTCCGGCCATAGCGTACCTGTGAAACGTTGTGAAAATCACCCGATGGAACATCTGCCAGTCCTGGGCCTCCCACACTAACGCAGGGCGAAAGGCGCGCTGCCCATGAAAACCCGGAGGCATGTTCCGTATGAAAAAGATCCTGATGGTGCTGACATCCCACGACCAGCTCGGTAACACCGGCAAGAAAACCGGCTTCTGGCTGGAGGAATTTGCCGCCCCTTACTACGTGTTCATCGACGCAGGCGCACAGATCACCCTCGCCTCACCCAAAGGCGGCCAACCACCGCTGGACCCGAAGAGCGACGAGCCCGACGCCCAGACCGACGCCACGCGCCGCTTCCAGCAAGACACAAAGGCGCAGATGGCCCTGGCCGACACAATTCCGTTGGGAGAAATCGACCCTTACGATTTCGACGCCGTGTTCTATCCAGGTGGTCATGGGCCGCTGTGGGACTTGGCCGAGGACAAGGATTCGATCACCTTGCTCGAAGCCCTGTATGCCTCGAACAAACCCATCGCTGCGGTTTGTCATGCGCCGGGCGTGCTCAAGCAGGTCAAGGCAGCGGACGGCCAGCCGGTTGTGAAACGCAAGCGCGTCACCGGTTTTACCAACAGCGAGGAAGAAGCTGTCGGGTTGACCGATGTGGTGCCGTTTCTGGTGGAGGATATGCTCAAGGCCAACGGCGGTGAGTACTCAAAGGCAGCTGATTGGACGAGCTACGTGGTCGAAGATGGCCACCTGATTACCGGCCAGAATCCCGCTTCGTCCGAAGCAGCGGCGCAGGCGTTGCTCAGACGTCTGGCGCACGAGCCAGGCGCCTGAGACGAATGGCACAGGCGCGATCCGCTCCCGCAGATGACGATCCCTGTAGGAGCGGGCTCGTCCCGCGATCACCGGCAAAGCCGGTGCCGTCCCCCACAACCGATACAAACGGATTCACATCACCGCCACCCGGCGGCTGGCAACCCCACCCAGCATCGGTGACAATCGCCCCTCATGCCCAAGCCAGGACGCCCCGCATGCTCACCACCCTCGCCATCGGCAACTACCGCTCGATAAAGCACCTCGTCATGCCGCTAGGCCAACTCAACCTGGTGACTGGTGCAAACGGCAGCGGCAAATCCAACCTGTACAAAGCCCTGCGCCTGCTGGCCGAAACCGCTCAAGGCGGCGTGATCGAAGCCCTCGCCCGCGAAGGCGGCCTCGACTCGACCTGGTGGGCCGGCCCGGAAACCAGCGCCCGCATGAAGCGCGGCGAAGTGCCCATCCAAGGCCAGCACCCGACCGACGTCAGACGCCTGCGCCTGGGCTTCGCCACCGAGGATTTCGGCTTCGCCATCTCCCTGGGCCTACCCATCCCGCTGCCCTACCCGAGCGCCTTCATGCTCGACCCCGAGATCAAGTGCGAAGCCATCTGGGGCGCCGGCACCTACCGCCCCTCCTCCCTGCTGGTCGAACGCAAGAACGCCCTGGTACGTGCCCGCGAAGGCAACAGCTGGTCCGTGCTCGACCAGCATGCCGACAGCAGCGAAAGCTTCTTCAACATCGTCGGCCGCCCCCGCCAGGCCCCAGAGATCGGCGAGCTGCGCGCGTTCATCAACAGCTGGCGCTTCTACGATCACTTCCGCATCGACCGCGACGCCCCCTGTCGCCAGCCACAGCTAGGCACCCGCTCACCCGTGCTGCACCACGACGGCCGCAACCTCGCCTCGGCACTGCAGACCATCATCGAGATTGGTGACGTCGAAGACCTGGTTGCCGCTCTGGATGACGCATTTCCCGGCAGCCGCCTGGAGATCGATGCACCACCCGGAGGGCTGTTCAGCGTAAGGCTTCACCAGCACGGGCTGTTGCGCCCGCTGGGCGGGACGGAGCTGTCGGACGGCACCTTGCGTTATCTGTTGCTGGTCGCGGCCCTGCTGACGCCTCGACCACCGTCACTGATGGTGCTCAACGAACCGGAAACCAGCCTGCATGCCGACCTGCTGCCAGCGCTGGCGCGCTTGATCATCCGCGCCTCGCAACGCAGCCAGGTGTGGGTGGTGTCGCACAGCAGGCCGCTGATCGACGCGCTGACCGCGTGTGAGGGGTGCAATGTGCTGGAGCTTGAGAAGGATCAGGGGCAGACGCAGTTGCGTGGGGTCGGGTTGCTGGATGAGCCGCTGTGGCGGTGGGTGGATTGAGCCTTCGAAACACCACCGCTCCCAGTGCCGCTCTTCAACATTGCTAGCCCGCTCTCCAGACCATTGCACACCTGCTTCCCACGGGAAATCCGTGTTCATACTCTTCATTCAACAGTGTTGACAGCCTTTCATCGACGCATTGGTCGGATTCAATCTGAAAACCGAGACGAGCGTAGAACGGAGCATTCCACGGTACGTCTTTGAAGGTTGTGAGAGTCAGCGCATGCAGCTCATTGATCTCAACATAAGCCTGCGCCGCTTGAACGAGCTGTCGCCCTATGCCCTGCCCTTGCAGGGTGTGTCGAACGGAAAGTTCATGGATATGAAGGTCTGTACCGTAGATACCGGCATTGAGAAATCCTTGCGGGCGATTTTCAGCATCGATGGCCACCCAGCACGTCGAGCGCTCGATGAGCTCAAGATGCCGTTCAACCGGCATAGGAGGAGAATCAGCGAGCCAGCTTAACCCTTCAAACACACGAAAGGCTTGCGCGGCAGAACGCTCGATTGAGAGTAAGAGGCTCGCATCCTCTGGCACAGCAACGCGGACAGTCGTAAACATAGCTACCCGAAATCTGGATCGCGGGATGAAAGCCTGGAGCCCCCTAGTATCAGCAAGGCTTTGACTATTTGCTGCGCCGCTTCGGAAGTGGCGCTGCCACTGGCGTTAGCATTCGATGCCAACGATCCATTGGGTCTTGGCCGCATTGCTGCGGTCCAGATCAGGGCGCCGCACGGCAGGCTGAGTGCAGCCCCGCGGTACGATATACGGCTGAGCGACCGCAGCCGCTTCGGCGAGCTCCATCGGCTTGCCATCGTCACGTTCGACGGTGATGAAGAACGGCTGGTAGAACGGAATGATGTAGGCGTCGAGGGTATAGCGCGCACCATTGGCCTCAAGGTTGGCGTGGTACTCATCGAAACGGGTCAGGCGACTGGTGTCGAGCTTGTCCTGCACCGCGCAACCGACCATGAAAAGCCCGAGCAAGGCACCGCCGCACAATGACATCGTGTTCATTACAACTCCTTTTGAGGTTTGCCCGGATGGACGCGCCGGGACATTAAAGGCGTGCGTGGTGGCCGTCAAGCGAGCGGCACTACTTGAGCAGCGGCATGTTAGGGATCACAATCACCGCGCTAAAAAAAGGATTAAGACAAAAGGATCATTGCCTTGAACAAGAAACAACGCGACGAACTCAGTAAGTATCTCAGCTATGTGCTACGCCATGCTCCGCACTCCATCGGCTTGACCCTGGACCGCGAAGGTTGGGCCGAGGTGGATACACTATTGCGTAATGCCGCTGAGCAAGGACGCAGTTTTGACCGCGCCGCCCTGCACGACGTGGTTGAAACCAACGACAAGAAGCGCTTCACCCTTTCGGACGATGCGCGATATATCCGCGCCGCCCAAGGCCACAGCACGACTCAGGTCGCCCTCCAACATGTCGAAAAGACCCCACCCGCCCTGCTCTACCACGGAACCGCCAGCCGTTTCATGGCGTCCATCGAGGTACAGGGTCTGGTTGCCGGTTCTCGCCACCATGTGCACCTGAGTGAAGACCCAGAAACGGCGCTGGGCGTGGGTAGACGCTACGGAGAACCCGTATTGCTGGTGATAAATACATCGAAGATGCGCGAAGCCGGCGCGCGTTTCTACCAAGCGGACAATGGTGTGTGGTTGGTGAATGAGGTACCGGTGGGCTATTGGAGTCGAGGGTAGCAGGAGCGGTAAATGGCTTCACTCTGACAAAAAAGTTTCGAGGGAATGAAAAGCATCACGATTAATGGGATCAACTAAAGCCAGCTTACTCACATCCTATAACCCAGGCATCAGCAATTAAACTTCCGTAAAGTACATCATACTCGTCACCCCCTTGAAGCTTGTCCTGGCTCTTGCAGCATCCGAAAAACAATTCCCCTATCAACATGAACGCCACCTAGGCTAGCCCCTATGGCGGCGCCACATTTCATTTAAAATTATTAACAGTCGCGAATAAATGAGCAATGGCACACTCAGTACCAACATTGCGTTTTGTGTGTGTATCTCCATAGGAACAAGGGTATCCACACGCTGACTCGCTGAAGCCTCAGAGAACACCTTTGCGGAGAGATGGCTCGTTATTTTCAGAACTCCTGAAATAACAACTTTCACTTGCACCATCCGACCATCAACCCTGAAACCATTTTCAAACAACTCTATATCGGATTCATTCAAGGGCAATTTGTACACGCTCGCCCCCAATAGTAAATCGCTTTGAGGCTCTGGATATTCGCCGTAGCCGGAGGCCTGCAGGCTCTGCAAATACTTCTCAATTGCCACAATTCCGCTCACTGCTCTAGCCCTTTTAAAAACTCGCGCAGTCCTTCTTTCGTTGCAGGGAAACTGAAGGAAAATTTTTCTCCTACTTTTCCCGCCCCCAGCGCGGCTCCCTCTTCCGATGCATAATAACCTCTGAGCGTGACAGTCTCCCCCCCCTTTAGCTTGAGTGTAAGCTAAAAGCTCCTTAAGCGGCCCCACAAGCTCCGCAGCTCCATCGGAGCCATGACCTATAAAACCTTTCGATGTCCCAACAGCAAAATCGTCGAAAATAACTTTACCGGCCTTCAGAGTTACTTTTGGTGAATATATGGTTCCCACACCGTTAGCCGCATCAAATGAAATCTTCCCGAGGTCTTTAGCACCTGCACCGCTATCTCCAGCGCCCTCCGAATAAACGGCACCCGGATTCAGCTGATGCTCGGGAGTGACGTAGATCTCCCTCCCCGGCTGCCCATCAAGCTGATTGCCGCCTGTATGCGATGTGCTGGTCGGCTGCTCACCGCCAGCATAGCCCCCGCTGCCGGGATTCTGCTTACCCGCTTCGACCAGCAGACCTTCGTACTTCTTCAAACTCGGGTCAAGCACATGTATCGGCAAGCCGACGTTTTCAATGGCGACATCCAAAATCAGCTTAACCATTTCGGCACGCTGATTCAGGTCGCGCACATTCGACTCGATCGAGTCAATCGCACTCGATACCGCCGCCTGCATCTCGGGCTGGCGCTCGGGAGGTAACTGAGTGGCAGTCAGCGTGGTCGCGAGTGCCCCCATCAGTACATAGCCGGCCCAAACGGCAGGGACGATGTTTTGCTGGCTTTGTTGCACAAGGTTGGCGCGATTCATCACGCTCAAGATGCCGAGCACTTTTTCCGGATCGTCTGCCCCGATGGCAGTCAGGCTTCGAGCGACGAGCTCAAAGTCCTGGGTCCGCTCGCCTGGTGCCACCTTGTCCAGAAGTGCATTGATGGTGGCGGCTCGGGTTTCCTCATTTCGGCTGCCGATCTGGCGGGTGAGTTCGCGTGCGACCAGCACACGATTAGCCTTGTCACTTCCCGCTCCAGTGCCTAGCACGGTCCCAACCACAAACAGGTCAGTGGCGGCCAGTACCGGCCTTATGACGTGGCCCTGGCCTTCGCGCTAAGCCTGCGCGTGCACGACAGCGCCGATCAACTCCGCAGGCTGGCGCGGCGCCTGGTCGACAAGGTCTGCCTCGAGCACCAGCCGAACATGAAGCGCCTGGCCCGCGAGCCGGACGACGCGAAGGTGTTCGATGCCGCGCTCAAGATCATCAACCGGGTGTGCGACCTGCTGGAGTACGCCCCAGGCACCCGCTTTGTGCGCAATGGAGGCGATGATGGCTCTGACGCAGCAGCAGCGTGACGAAAAGCGCAGGGCCAAGGCCGAGCGCTTGCAGGAAGAAGACCTGCGCTTGAAGGTTCGACCAGGGACTAAACAGGCCCTGCTGTAACTGATGGAGTGGGCCGGGATCGAGGAACAGGGCGAGGCGATGACGCTGATGATTCATCACGTCGAAGCGCTTGGGCACTATGCACTGTTCAGGATCACGCGCCACGAAATCGAAGCTCACCGGAATGTGGCGCGCACCGAGTCGTTGCGGCTTTCGGCCAGGAAGCGAACAGGCCAGCACCTGCGAGCGATTTGCGGGTGGGCCGATGCTACCCAGGGGCAGATCATCGAAGCGCTGGTTCACGGCATCCATGTCCTTGGCCGGCAGCACGCGACGAAGTTTCTGACCCCGCCGCGGCATGAGATCAGCATTTCGCCGCGCCTGGCCCTAGCCTTCGACCGGAAAAGCATGCTGATGATTCGGCATGATCCGGGCGACGAGATTATCGCACCTGGCTTAGTCCGCACTGTTGCCTTACAACTTGCCAGCGAAGATTCTGCCTATGACCGTGGCGTCCACAATGGGCGCGCTTTTCCCATGTGAACCGGGCAAGGCACAACTAGCCTCACTAAGCAACAACACCTGAGCTATCAACGACTACTTTTTGAGGGCGTCATCTAGGCGCAGTCTAGAGTCTGTAGAAAGCAAACTATATTGATGGAGACTTAAGAACCTCCCATCTTTGAATTCCACATCGCGCAAAGTCCCTTCAAGCTTGAATCCAAACTTCCTCAAAAGAGCGCAACTGGGCTCATTCTCCGGCTCAACATCTGCATGAATACGGTGCAAGCCCATTGTGTTGAATCCGTAGTCAATCATTGACGGCAGAGCCTCAGATAGTAGACCGCGACGCCAGTACTCCGGCATCAACCAGTACCCTATCTCTGCTTTTCGGTGGTCATGGCACACATTGTTAAAGCCGCAAGCCCCTATCAATGATTGGTTGTTGATTAGTGATATTCCCCACCATATGCCAGACCTCTCGGTGACGATTCGCTCAAACCACCGCATTTGCTCTTCAGTCTCGGCAAGGCTCGAATATGAAACACCATAGTGGGCGATCACTTGGGGGTTGGAAAGCGCCTTGTACACATCGCTTATGTGTGAAGGAAGTATCTTTCTAAGTGAAATTCTTCCTAACAAAAACTCGGGAAATACTGTGAGCACTTCGATAAGTCCGCTGACAATGTGTCGTTAAGTTAACACAGGCGCTGCCCATTTTTACCATCTAACCCATGCCGCATCCGGCCACGGAGGGCGGCGCATGCATGGAGTACCGCAATGCAAGTCGAGACCTCGACCGTCACCAAGCTGCTGATCACCGGCGCCGAAGGCCTGGACCCGATCAGCGTCTACCTCGAAGACTTCGAACCCTGCAAAGGCAAGATCACCGTCAGCTGCTACGACAAGACCTGGCACGCCTACTGGGGCGGCATGTGGGATGGCCTGACCATCGGCCAGTTCTTCTGCAAGCTGCACGACGCCTACATCATCGGCTACTTCGACCGGTCGCTGAGCTCTCGCCGGTTCAGCGCCGAGGCCCTGGCCGACAAAGCGCGGAAGGTGATCGTGCAAATGCGGCGTGACCGGGACCTGGACGCAGAAGACGCCCGGAACATGCTCGACGAGGCCGAGGATGTTCGCCACACCAGCTCGCTTGATGAGTGCGGCGGCGCCCACCGCGAGTTCATGCACCGCGTGTTCGGTGACGACTGGTGGAACCTGCCGGCCGACGCCATGGACCCCAACCCGGACTGGGCCTACCTCTGCCGCATCATCGCGACAGTGCAGCTGGCCCTGGCCAAGCAGTACCCGATCGCCGCCTGACGCATCGATCAGGATTCATGACTTGAAGCACACCTTCGGTCGCCGACTGCGCGCCGCAGGCGTTACTGAAGAAGATCGGAAGTCACTGCTCGGGCACAAGAACGGCAGCATCACCAGCCACTATTCCGGCGCTGAGCTGGGCAAGCTGATTGAGGCTGCGAACATGGTATCAACAACTGACTCTCGCGGGCCGGTGTTGACGATCTTGAAGAGGAAAATCGGATGAAGTCCCGAAAAACTCCCCACACGCAGAAATGAAAAAGCCACCCTAAGGTGGCTAAGTCATTGGGATTATTGGTCGGGACGGAGTGATTCGAACACTCGACCCCTTGCACCCCATGCAAGTGCGCTACCGGGCTGCGCTACGCCCCGACTCTATTCTCAATACCGCTGAGAACGGTAAGAAATCTAACCTAACCTTTTGAATAATGGAAGCTTTTTTTTAAAAAAATCCACTCATCGCCAAGCAGGTCACTTCTTCAACACCACCAGCACATCCTCCAACTCCGCAATCATCTGCCGAATCAGCTGCTTGTACTGGGTCGTGTCATCCTTGGCCTCATCACTGGACATGCGCAAGCGCGCACCGCCGATGGTGAAGCCCTGGTCATACAGCAAGGCGCGGATCTGGCGGATCATCAACACGTCTTGACGCTGATAATACCGTCGGTTTCCGCGGCGCTTGACCGGGTTGAGCTGCGGGAACTCTTGTTCCCAGTAACGCAGCACATGCGGTTTTACCGCACAGAGCTCGCTGACTTCACCAATGGTGAAGTAGCGTTTGCCCGGAATGGGGGGCAGCTCGTCGTTATGGCTTGGTTCCAGCATAGGCCTCAACCCGGGCTTTCAGTTTCTGCCCTGGACGAAAGGTGACGACGCGCCGCGCGGTGATCGGGATCTCTTCCCCTGTCTTGGGGTTGCGGCCCGGCCGCTGGCGTTTGTCGCGAAGGTCGAAGTTGCCGAATCCGGACAACTTGACCTGCTCGTTCTCCTCAAGCGCGTGACGAATCTCTTCGAAAAACAACTCGACCAGCTCCTTGGCCTCGCGCTTGTTAAGCCCCAGCTCCTCGTACAGCCTTTCGGCCATCTCAGCTTTCGTCAGAGCACCCATGCCGTTATTTCCTTAACGTGGTGTTCAACCTTTGTTCGAGCGAGGTGAGGATATTTTGCAGGGTGGTGTTCACCTCATCGTCGTTAAGAGTGCGCGATGGATGCTGCCAGGTCAAGCCGACCGCGAGGCTTTTTCTATCAGGATCAATACCTTTACCCTGGTAGACATCAAACAGCCTGAGGTCTGTGAGCCATTCCCCTGCATTGTCACGAATTACTTCAAGCACGGCGCTCGACGCCACGTCACGTCCTGCGATCAACGCCAGGTCACGACGGGTTTCAGGGAACTTGGACAGTTCGCTGAATTTCGGCAGCCGGCCTTCGACCACTTCACCCAGCACCAGCTCGAAGACGAACACCGGACGCTCAAGGCCCAGGGTCTTTGCCAGCTCCGGGTGGATAGCGCCCAGGTAACCCACTTCCTTGCCGTCGCGCTCGATGCGGGCGGTCTGGCCGGGGTGCAGGGCTGGGTGCTTTCCTGCGATGAAGCTGAAGTCGGCGAGCGCGCCGGAGTAGCCCAACAGGGCTTCGACGTCGGCCTTCATGTCGAAGAAATCGACACTGTCACGGCCGTTGGCCCAGCCTTCCGGCAGGCGGCTGCCGGTGATCACGCCGGCGATCATCGGTTGCTGCTTGAGGTCGCCCAACTGGCCGACGAAGCGCAGGCCGCTTTCGAACAGGCGCACGCGGTCTTGCTGGCGGTTGAGGTTGTGCTGCAGCGCCTTGACCAGGCCCGGCCACAGCGAGGCGCGCATCGCGGCCATGTCGCTGGAGATGGGGTTGGCCAGCATCAGCGGCTCGACGCCAGGGGTGAACAGCTCGAACAGCTTGGGGTCGATGAAGCTGTAGGTGATGGCTTCCTGATAGCCGCGGGCGACCAGCAGGCGACGCAGAATCGGCAGTTCTCCGCGCGATTCCGAGCGAGCCTTGGGGGCCAGGCGGGCTTGCGGGTAGCGGACCGGCAGGTTGTTGTAGCCGTACAGGCGTGCCAGCTCTTCGATCAGATCGACTTCGAGGCTGATGTCGAAGCGGTGGCTCGGGATCTCGACAGTCCACACCCCTGCCCCATTGGCGCTGGTTTTCAGCTCCAGGGCGTTGAGCAGTTGTTCGACCTGGGCCGGGGCCATGTCCATGCCGAGCATCTGGCTGACGCGTTCTGCGCGCAGGGTGACCGGGGCAACCTTGGGCAGGTGCTGCTCGCTCACGGCTTCGACGATCGGGCCGGCTTCGCCGCCGACGATCTCGAGCACCAGGGCGGTAGCGCGCTCCATGGCTTCGCGGGCCAGTTGCGAGTCGACGCCGCGCTCGTAACGGTGCGAGGCATCGGTGTGCAGGCCATAGGAGCGGGCCTTGCCAGCGACCGATACTGGCTCGAAGAAGGCGCTTTCCAGGAACAGGTCGCGGGTCTTCTCGGTGTTGACGCCGCTGTGTTCGCCACCCATGACGCCGGCGATGGCCAGGGCGCGAGTATGGTCGGCGATGACCAGGGTGTCGCTCCGCAGGGCGACTTCCTGACCATCGAGCAGGACGAGCTTCTCACCCTCCTCGGCCATACGCACGCGGATGCCGCCGTTGATTTCAGCGAGGTCGAAGGCGTGCATCGGCTGGCCGAGTTCGAGCATCACGTAGTTGGTGATGTCGACGGCAGCGTCGATGCTGCGCACGTCGCTACGACGCAGGCGTTCGACCATCCACAGCGGGGTCGGCTTGCTCAGGTCGACGTTGCGGATGACACGGCCCAGGTAACGCGGGCAAGCAGCGGGGGCGCTGATTTCAACCGGGCGTACTTCGTCGTGGGCAGGCGCGACGGCCGGAACCACCGGACGGCTGACCGGGACGTCGTACAGTGCGCTGACATCGCGCGCCAGGCCCGCCACCGACAGACAGTCGCCGCGGTTGGGGGTCAGGCCGATTTCGATGCTGGCGTCGTCCAGATTGAGGTACTGGCGAATGTCTTCACCCACCGGCGCGTCGGCTGCCAGCTCCAGAAGACCGTCGTTCTCTTCGCTGATCTGCAGCTCGGCGGCCGAGCACAGCATGCCGAAGGACTCGACACCGCGCAGCTTGGCCTTCTTGATCTTGAAGTCGCCGGGCAGTTCGGCGCCGATCATGGCAAACGGAATCTTGATGCCGGGACGTGCGTTGGGGGCGCCACAGACAACCTGGAAGGTTTCCTGGCCATTGCTGACCTGGCAGACGCGCAGCTTATCGGCATCCGGGTGCTGTTCGGTGGCGAGGATCTCGCCCACCACGATGCCCCTGAACTGGCCAGCCGCCGGGGTGACGCTGTCGACTTCCAGGCCGGCCATGGACAGGCGGGCGACCAGTTCGTCACGGGAGACTTGCGGGTTTACCCAACCGCGCAGCCACTGTTCACTGAATTTCATGCTGTTCTCCTGAAGATTGCGTCGAGGTGTGGCCTAGCGGAATTGCGCCAGGAACCGCAGGTCGTTGTCGAAGAACAGACGCAAATCGTTGACGCCATAGCGCAGCATGGCCAGGCGCTCGACACCCATGCCGAAGGCGAAGCCGGAGAATTCTTCCGGGTCGATACCGGACATGCGCAGTACGTTCGGGTGGACCATGCCGCAGCCCATCACTTCCAGCCAACCGGTCTGCTTGCACACGCGGCAGCCTTTGCCGGAGCACATCACGCACTCCATATCGACTTCGGCGGACGGCTCGGTGAAGGGGAAGAACGACGGGCGGAAACGCACTGCCAGCTCTTTTTCGAAGAACACCCGCAGGAACTCTTCGATGGTGCCCTTGAGGTCGGCGAAGTTGATGTCGCGGTCGACCAGCAGGCCTTCGATCTGGTGGAACATCGGCGAGTGGGTGATATCCGAGTCGCAGCGATATACGCGGCCGGGGCAGACAATGCGGATCGGCGGCTGGGTGCTTTCCATGGTCCGCACCTGAACGGGCGAAGTATGGGTGCGCAGCAGCATGTTGGCATTGAAGTAGAAGGTGTCGTGCATCGCCCGGGCCGGGTGGTGGCCTGGGATGTTGAGCGCTTCGAAGTTGTGGTAGTCGTCTTCGACCTCTGGTCCTTCGGCGATGCCGTAGCCGATGTGGGTGAAGAACTGCTCGATGCGCTCGAGGGTACGGGTGATCGGGTGCAGGCCACCGGTGGCCTGGCCACGGCCTGGCAGGGTGACATCAATGCATTCGGCAGCCAGGCGAGCGTTCAGCTCAGCCTCTTCGAAGGCGGCCTTGCGTGCGTTGAGCACGTCAGTGACGCGTTCCTTGGCGTCGTTGATCAGCGCACCGACCTTGGGGCGCTCTTCGGCTGGCAGGTTGCCCAGGGTCTTCATCACCTGGGTCAGCTCGCCCTTCTTGCCGAGAAATTGGACCCGGATCTGTTCCAGGGTATTGATGTCTTCAGCGCGCTCCACGGCCTCTAGGGCTTGGGAGACCAGCGCGTCCAGGTTTTCCATGTACAGACTCCAGATACGAAAATAGGGGAAGAGCTTTGAAGGCTCTTCCCCTATCGATGACGTTTTACACCCACCGGCACAGGGTGCCGGCGGATGATTGTCGCGGGTACTTAAGCCAGAACGGCTTTAGCTTTCTCGACAATCGCAGCAAACGCCGCTTTTTCGTTCACTGCCAGGTCGGCCAGAACCTTGCGGTCGATTTCGATCGACGCCTTTTTCAGGCCAGCAATCAGACGGCTGTAGGACAGACCGTTGGTGCGGGCACCGGCGTTGATACGAGCGATCCACAGAGCGCGGAACTGACGCTTCTTCTGGCGACGGTCACGGTAGGCGTATTGGCCTGCCTTGATGACCGCTTGCTTGGCAACGCGGAATACGCGCGAGCGTGCACCGTAGTAGCCTTTAGCCAGTTTCAGAATTTTCTTGTGACGCTTACGAGCGATGACGCCACGCTTTACACGAGCCATGAGTAACTTCCTCTATCTTTGACCGAAATTAACGTACGCGCAGCATGCGCTCGACTTTTGCCACGTCAGACGGGTGCAGCAGGCTGGCACCGCGCAGTTGACGCTTACGCTTGGTCGACATTTTGGTCAGGATGTGGCTCTTGAAAGCGTGCTTGTGCTTGAAGCCGGAAGCGGTTTTCAGGAAACGCTTCGCAGCACCGCTCTTGGTTTTCATTTTTGGCATGTTGGAACTCCGCATTCGATAAAATTACACAATAATCATCAGGCCTGCCGTGCCCGGGAGATTACTTCTTCTTTTTGGGAGCGATGACCATCATAAGCTGGCGTCCTTCCATCTTAGGATGCTGTTCGACGGTCCCGTATTCGACGAGGTCGGTTTCGACCCGCTTCAACAGTTCCATACCCAGCTCCTGGTGGGCCATCTCACGGCCGCGGAATCTCAGAGAGATCTTGGCCTTGTCCCCATCGGTAAGGAAACGTACCAGGTTGCGTAGTTTTACCTGGTAATCCCCTTCTTCCGTCCCTGGACGAAACTTGATTTCTTTAATCTGGATCTGCTTCTGATTCTTCTTCGCTTCGTTGGCCTGCTTCTTCTTCTCGAAGAGGTGCTTGCCGTAGTCCATCACCTTGCAAACAGGCGGGACTGCGTCAGCGGAGATTTCCACCAGATCCAGCTTCGCTTCATCAGCGATACGAAGCGCTTCATCAATCGAGACGATGCCAATCTGCTCGCCATCAGCGCCAATTAACCGAACCTCGCGTGCCGAGATATTCTCGTTGATCGGTGCCTTAGGTGCAGTTCGTTTATCGTTTCTCATTTCACGCTTAATAGTCATTACTCCGATTCTTGGCGACCACGCCGGGAAACCGCATGCGACAAGAGCTCAGCGAATTGCGCGACAGGCATGGAGCCCAGGTCTGCGCCTTCGCGAGTACGCACAGCGACGGTTTGCGTTTCGACTTCGCGGTCCCCTATAACCAAAAGGTACGGGACCCTCAGCAACGTATGCTCGCGGATTTTAAAGCCGATCTTCTCATTTCTCAAGTCGGACTTGGCACGGAAACCGCTTCCATTCAGCGTTTTTTCCACTTCGAGGGCGAAATCGGCCTGCTTGTCGGTGATATTCATGATCACCGCCTGGGTAGGCGCCAGCCACGCAGGGAACACACCAGCGTAGTGCTCGATCAGCATGCCGATGAAGCGCTCGAAGGAGCCGAGAATGGCGCGGTGCAGCATCACAGGACGCTTACGGGCGTTATCTTCGGCGATATAGCTGGCATCCAGACGCTCCGGAAGGTTCGGATCGTACTGCAGGGTACCGCACTGCCAGTTACGGCCGAGGCAGTCGCGCAGGGTGAACTCGATCTTCGGACCATAGAACGCGCCCTCGCCCGGCTGGTATTCCCAGGCCAGGCCGGATTCGTTCAGGGCGTCGGCCAGCGCGCCTTCGGCGCGGTCCCACAGCTCTTCGGAACCGACACGCTTGGCCGGACGAGTGGACAGCTTCATGGCGACGTCGGTGAAGCCGAAGTCCTTGTACACGTCCAGGGTCAGCTTGATGAAATCAGCCGCTTCCTTTTTCACCTGCTCTTCGGTGCAGAAGATGTGCGCGTCGTCCTGCACGAAGCCGCGCACACGCATGATGCCGTGCAGGGCGCCGGACGGCTCGTTGCGGTGGCAGGCCCCGAATTCGGCCAGGCGCAGCGGCAGGTCACGGTACGACTTCAGGCCCTGGTTGAACACTTGCACGTGGCATGGGCAGTTCATCGGTTTTACCGCGTAGTCGCGGTTTTCCGACGAGGTGGTGAACATGTTCTCGGCATAGTTGGACCAGTGGCCGGAACGCTCCCAGAGGATGCGGTCGACGACCTGCGGGGTCTTGATCTCCTGGTAGCCATTCTCGCGCTGGACCTGGCGCATGTACTGCTCGAGTACCTGGTAGACGGTCCAGCCGTTGGCGTGCCAGAACACCATGCCCGGGGCTTCTTCCTGCAGGTGGAAGAGATCGAGCTGCTTGCCGATCTTGCGATGGTCGCGCTTTTCGGCCTCTTCGATGCGCTGGATATAGGCCGCCAGCTGCTTCTTGTCAGCCCAGGCGGTGCCATACACGCGCTGCAGCTGCTCGTTCTTGGCGTCGCCGCGCCAGTAGGCGCCAGACAGCTTGGTCAGCTTGAACGCCTTGAGGAAGCGGGTATTCGGCACGTGCGGGCCACGGCACATGTCGACGTATTCTTCGTGATAGTACAGGCCCATGGCCTGCTCGTCCGGCATGTCTTCGACCAGACGCAGCTTGTAGTCTTCGCCACGGGCGCTGAACACATCGATGACTTCGGCACGCGGGGTCATCTTCTTGATGACGTCGTAGTCCTTGTCGATCAGCTGGTGCATACGCTGTTCGATGGCAGTGAGGTCCTCGGGGGTGAAAGGACGCTCGTAGGCGATGTCGTAATAGAAGCCTTCGTCGATCACCGGACCGATCACCATCTTGGCGGTCGGGTACAGCTGCTTCACCGCGTGGCCGATCAGGTGGGCGCACGAGTGACGGATGATCTCCAGTCCCTCTTCATCTTTGGGGGTGATGATCTGCAGGGTGGCGTCGTGTTCGATCAGGTCGCAGGCATCGACCAATTTGCCGTCGACCTTGCCGGCCAAGGTGGCCTTTGCCAGGCCTGCACCAATGGATGCGGCAACTTCAGCTACGGTTACGGCCTTGTCGAACGAACGTTGACTGCCATCGGGAAGAGTAATGGTGGGCATGGCGCCTCCTCTCCTAGTGGTGACCCCTACCAAAGGTCACGTGGGTTGGGATGAGCCAGTACAAGATCCGACCTGCCTTTCCCGGGGGAAAGCCTGCCTCACAGCGGCAGAAGCCTTTCGGCCTGTCAGGGGCGAACCAGAGTGACTGGAAAGATAACTTGCGCGCTGGACGTGAGCAGCTGCAAGCCGGGCATGCTAGCACGCGGCCTGCGCCTGACGCAGAAATATTTGGAATTTACGCCGGGGCGGTGAACTTGTACGGAAAAATTCCTATCAGACCCTCTGAAGCATCCTACTCTTGATGAGACCTAAACCAAGGAGTGTCTGGTTATGCGAGTTCAGTCTCTTCTGGCCGCGTGTGCCGCGAGCGTCCTGCTGCTGCCACTGGCCGCCAACGCAGGTAACTTCCCCGCCGGCAAGGAGCAGGCGTACATGTCTCAGTGCCAGCAAGTCGCGACCGGCCAGGGCGTGGACGCCGCGACGGCGAAGAAGCACTGCGATTGCGGCGCCCAAGCCATCAAAAAGAATTTCACCGACAAGGAGATCCAGGACCTCGACAGCAAGGACGGCGTCGACGCTGCGCTGATGCAGAAGGCTCAGACCGTAGTACAGGCCGCCTGCAAGCCAAAATGATGACCCGCCGAGCCGTACCGATCGCGCATTGTTTGCGCCAGATCAGTATCCGGCTAAGGTAAAGAGCGCTACATAAGCAGAATTAGACTATGATGTTGCCGGTGCTCCGTAGCCTCGGCCGCATTGCACCACTGAAAAACTAAATGTTCTGGAGATTCACCTCATGTCCAATCGCCAACAAGGCACCGTCAAATGGTTCAATGATGAGAAAGGCTACGGCTTCATCACCCCAGCAGGCGGCGGCGACGACCTGTTCGTACACTTCAAGGCCATCGAATCCGACGGCTTCAAGAGCCTGAAAGAAGGCCAGACTGTTTCCTTCGTAGCCGAAAAAGGCCAGAAGGGCATGCAGGCTGCTCAGGTTCGTCCGGAGTAATTCGGATACCGCAGTAAAAAAACCCGCCTTCACCGGCGGGTTTTTTATGGGCTCGAGCTACCTGGACAGGCCAGCCCTCACAGGCGATCAGCCACAGTTGGCGCGAATGACCTTGCCCTGCTCATCGACGTTCAGGTTCAAACGGTCGGAGCGGTATTCCAGGGTGACGACATCATGGGGCTTGAGGATCCGGGCGATCTGCGCGCCAGTTGCCTTGCGGGCCTGCTCCAGCAGCTCGGGCGTGCCCGGCTTGCCGACGGTGAAATCGGCGCCGCTGGCACTGCAACGGCCATCCCCACCGGCGGGGGTCGCTGGCGCGGCGCTGCCGCCATCAGACGAGCCACCGGTGCTGCAACCAGCCAGGACGGCAGCCATCAGCAAGGTCGCCAGGGAAGCGCGGGTACGGAACATGAATCCTCCTAATCGATCTTGGGAACTGTCATATGCGACCGCTCCGCTTACAGTTTGTTGCAAAACCGCTCAAGTCTGCCTGATCTCGCCAGATGAGGCCAAAAGCAATCGTGACCGGATTTTGCACCGTGGCGATTGGTTAGGGCGAGCGGCCTGCTTATGCTTAAGTCGCAGCGCAACGGCTGCAAAGGCATGATTTACTTGGCAGACGTGGAGTGCGTCTCGCCTCCCCCGCGAACGCCAGGAGCCGGTGTTCGACCCCAGGCACCAGGCACAGTCGCGAGTACCCGCATGAACACCCACAGCATAGACGCCGACATCAAGGTCAAATGGGCCGAGGGCCAGAGTGCCTACAGCCCGGGCACTCCGGAAGAATTGTTGCTGATCGCCATCGACCTGCTGGTGCGCGATCGTGGCAGCGAGGCGGCGCGCAGCTTCATCGAACAGGTGTTCGAGCGCTACGCGCCGCACGACACTATTTCAATCGAGCCAGGCGCGCGCTGAGCAGGTCGAAGAAGCCCTGGGCGTCACCATTTTCGATCCACATCACGTTGGCCGGCTGCTTGAGCACGCCGTACCAGTCGGCGACAGTCTGGGCGAAGGTCGGGCCTTCGCGGCTGTCGACGGTCATGTGGATCTGCTTGCCACTGAACAGCTCGGGCTTGAGCAGGTAGGCGATGACGGTGGCGTCGTGTACCGGGCCACCGCTCATGCCGTACTTGTCCATGTCGTACTTGATGTAGGCGTTGAGGATGTCCACCACCTTCTTGCTGGCGTCGTTGCCGACAGCGGCGAGCTGCTTGAGACGTGCGTCGCTGGTGATGATCTTGTGGGTCACGTCCAGCGGCAGATACGTCAGCTTGACGCCGCTGGCCAGCACCACTTCGGCAGCGTGCGGATCGGCGTAGAGGTTGAACTCGGCCACCGGGGTGATATTGCCGCCATTGAAGTGGGCGCCACCCATGATCACCACTTCCTTGATGCCCTTGACGATTTCCGGCTTCTGGATCAGCGCCAGGGCCAGGTTGGTCTGCGGGCCGAGCATGGCGATGGTGATGCTGTGGGGCTCGGCGGCATCGAGGGTATCTACCAGATACTGCACGGCGTTGCCTTTGGCCAGAGGCTGCTTGGGCTCATGCACCGCAACCCCCGTCAAGCCTTCCTCGCCATGGACATCGGCGGCGTAGATCGGCGCACGCACCAGTGGGCGCCCTGCCCCGGCGTATACCGGAATGTCTTCACGACCGGCCCATTCGCGCGCCAGGCGCGCATTGCGGGAGGTCTTGTCGAGGCGCACATTGCCGGCGACGGTGGTGATGGCGCGGATCTTCAGCTCCTCAGGCGAAGCCATGGCCAGGAACAAGGCCACGACATCGTCGGCGCCGGGGTCAGTGTCGATGATCAGGTCACGCGGGGCGGCGAATGCACTGGCAGCAGCCATCGTGGACATAAGCACGACTCCTTGTAGCAAACGTTTGGCTTTGTTGATCAACATCCCGCTTCACTCCTTTGCTTTTATTGTTTGGTCTGTTTCAGAGGGCGCGTCACGCGATAGGCCGGCACATCCGCCGACTACCTCAGAACGTGACGCCCGCAATCAACGCAATATTGCTGTAGGGCTTGCATTCCCCCGTGCGAATCACCGCCCGCGCCCGTCGGCTCAGGGCCTTGAATTCATCATGGGGCATACGCTCGCGCTCACCGAGCAAGCCCAGCGCATGTTGCTCCTCGACCCCCACCAGCCCAGGCGGTGCGGCACTGAACATCTCGTCGGCCAACACATGCCGCTCCACCTGCATTTCGCTGAGCACCACGCGCAGCACGCTGGCAAAGTCCGGAATGCCCGGCGTCAATGCCAGGTCGATCAGCTCCACACCTGGCGGCACCGGCAGGCCGGCATCGCCGATCACCAGGATGTCGCCATGCCCCAGACCGGCAATGGTGCGCGAGAGGGCGACATTGAGCAGTGCGGTCTTCTTCATGGCGCCAACTCCTTGAGGAAGGGAATGGATGGCTGCGCCCCCGCGCGGGTGACCGAGATGGCCGCAGCCCGCTGGCCACGCACGATCGCCTCGCCCTCCTGCAGCCCGCAGGCAAGCCCCGCAGCGAAGCCGCCGACGAAGGTGTCGCCTGCCGCCGTAGTGTCCAGTGGCTTGACCTTGGTTGCCGGGAAATGACGGCTGCCGCCCTCACTGACGAACAGCGCCCCTTCGGCACCCAGGGTGACGATGACCTTGCTCGCACCCCATTCGCGCAGACGCTCGGCGGCGCAGCGAGCACTGTCGATATCGCTCACCGACAGGCCGGTCAAGGCCTCGGCCTCGCTCTCGTTGGGGATCAGGTAGTCGATATGGGCGAACCACTCCCGCGGCAGTGGGCCCGTTGCCGGGGCCGGGTTGAGGATGACCGTCTTGCCCAGCTCGCGACCGCGGGCCAGCGTCCACTCCACAGTGGCAGGCGGCACTTCGAGCTGGCAGATGATCACCTCGGCGTTGTGCAGCAACGCATCGAAGCGCTGCACCGACTCGGGGGTCAGCAGCCCATTGCCGCCCGGGATGATGACGATGGCGTTCTGGCTGGTGGCATCCACCACGATCAGCGCCACACCGCTGGATACGCCTGCACAGACGCTCACGGCCTGGCAATCGATCTTTTCTGTCTCCAGCGCCTGGCGCAACTGCTGGCCATAGGCGTCATCGCCGACATTGCCGACCATGGCCACGCTCGCCCCCAGGCGCGCGGCAGCAACGGCCTGGTTGGCACCCTTGCCACCGGGTACGGTGAAGAAACTGTCGCCGGCGAGGGTTTCGCCGCCACGCGGCAGACGCTCGGCACGGGCCACCAGGTCCATGTTGAGGCTGCCGACCACTACGACCTTGGCATGCATGGGTCTTCCTTAGCGGTAATCATTGAACAGGTCCGGGCGCGGCCCGGTGGATTCGCGCAGCACGATACGCGGCGCGACGATACGTTGCTGCGCCGCATCGCGACGCGGTGTGGCGATGCGCGACAGCAGCAACTGCGCGGCGCTGTCGCCCAGCTCGCGGATCGACTGGCCGACAGTGGTCAGCGGCGGATACACATAGCGGCTCAGCTCGATGTCGTCGAAACCGATCACCGATAGCTGGCCAGGGACGTCGATATTGCGCTCGGCCGCAGCGCGCAACACGCCGAAACCGATCATGTCGTTGCCAGCGAAAATCGCCGTCGGCGGCTCATCCTCGAGCAACTGTGCGGCCGCTGCGTGGCCACCGGGGCTGGTAAAGTCGCTGTGCAGCACGCGATTGTCCGCCACGTTCAGCCCGGCCTCGGCCATGGCACGACGAAAACCGCTCACGCGCAGTTGGCTGACGCCGGTCTCGGCCGGGCCGCCGATACAGGCGATGTCGGTATGGCCGAGCTCAAGCAGGTGGCGCGTGGCCAGATAGGCCCCCAGCTCGTGATCGATACGCACAAGGTCGGCATCGACGCCTTCGAGGGCCCGGTCGACGATGACCATTGGCGTGCGCACGGCAGCCAGGCTTTCGAGCAGGTCACGGTCCTCGCCCACCGAGGCGACGATCAGACCATCGATGCGTTTTTCCAGCAGCACCCGCAGGTAGCTGCGCTGCTTCTTCGGATCATCGTCCGAGTTGCACAGGATCACGCAATAACCGTTGCGCTCGCAGCCGTCCTCGATACCGCGAGCCAGCTCGGCGAAGTAAGGGTTGACGCTGCTGGGCACCAGCAGGCCAATGGTCGCGGTGCTGCGCGCCTTGAGCGAGCGCGCCACGGCACTGGGCACGTAGTCCAGCTCGGCGATGGCGGCCTCGACCTTCAGGCGCACGTGTTCGCTGACCGGGCGGGTCTTGTTCAGTACATGGGACACGGTGGTGTAGGAAATACCCGCCAGTGCCGCGACGTCTTTGATGGTTGCCATGGGTCAGTTCCGCCGGGTCGCGCGTCGGCTGCGGTAGGTGTCGAGGACCACGGCGATGACGATCACAGCGCCCGTGATGATACGCTTGGTTGGCTCGGAAGCGCCGATCTGCGCCAAGCCTGCGGCCAGCACGGAAATGATCAGCACACCGAAGAAGGTGCTGATGATCGAGCCTCGCCCACCCATCAGGCTGGTGCCGCCGATCACCACTGCGGCAATCACCTGCAACTCAAGGCCAGAACCGGCGTTCGGATCTGCAGCCTCAAGGCGCGAGATCTGGAACAGCGCGGCCAGCCCCGCCAGCAGGCCCATCAAGGCAAAGACCCCGATCTTGTACGGACGCGGATCGATACCTGCCAGGCGCACGGCTTCTTCATTGGTGCCGATGCCGATCAGGTAGCGACCGAACACCGTGCGGGTCAGTACCAGCTGGGCGAGGATGATCACCAGCAAGGCAATGATGAAGGCCGGAGAAATACCGAAAGCGATCGGGTTGGAGAACCAGGAGAACGCGTCGCCAATGTAGGCGGTGCGCGAATCGGTGAACTGGTAGGCCAGGCCACGGGCCATTTCCAGCACGCCAAGCGAGACGATGAACGACGGAATGCGCCAGGCCACGGTGACCGCGCCGGTGATGCTGCCGGCCAGGGCGGCAATGGCCATGCCCAACAGCGCGGCAGGCAATACGCTCCAGCCCCAGCCGAGGATGGCGACGCTGACGGTCGAGGCAGCCAGCGCAAGCACCGAACCGACCGACAGGTCGATGCCACCGATGATCAGCACGAAGGTCATGCCGACGGCCAGCACCATCAGGTCAGGGATCTGGTTGGCCAAGGTGCTGAAGGTGGCATAAGAGAGGAAGTGGCTGCTCAGGAACGAGAACAGCACGATCATCGCCAGCAAGGCACCGGCCAGGCCCAGGTAGGTGCCCAGGCCGAAATAGGTGCCGCTACGGCGTACCGGCGTACCGGCGGAGTCGAGGGTGGGAGTCTTCATGCGTCCATCCTGGGAGCTGCGTCGTGCAGCAATGCGTCACGTTTCTGGTAACCGGCGAAGGCAGCGGCAAGGATCTGGTCCTGGCTCCAGCCATCACGGTCGAAGGTCTCGATCAGTTGGCCAGCGGAAAGCACGGCGATGCGGTCGCAGATCAGCATCAGCTCGCGCAGGTCGCTGGACACCACCACCAGGGCCTTGCCCTGGCGGGCGAGTTCGGCCAGCAACCCGTAGATATCGAACTTGGCGCCAACATCGATGCCGCGGGTGGGCTCATCGAACATCAGCACCTGGCAGTCGC
Source organism: Pseudomonas sp. RW10S2 (assembly GCF_014268985.1). Classification (NCBI taxonomy): domain Bacteria; kingdom Pseudomonadati; phylum Pseudomonadota; class Gammaproteobacteria; order Pseudomonadales; family Pseudomonadaceae; genus Pseudomonas; species Pseudomonas sp. RW10S2. The sequence goes on from NZ_JABWRO010000043.1 coordinate 23,661, forward strand.
GCTCCAACCAGCGACCGATCACCACCTTCTGCTGGTTGCCACCGGACAGCTCACCGACCGCCTGGGCGGGGCTCGCGCTGCGGATACGCATGGCGCTGATCTGCCGTTCGGCAAGCTGGCGCTCGGCGTGGGGGTCGAGCACTCCAGCGCGGGAGACCGCGCCGAGGTTACCCAAGGCGACGTTGGCGCTGATCGAGTGCGGCAACAACAGGCCTTCGCCCTTGCGGTCTTCAGTGATCAGGGCAATGCCGGCACGCACGGCAGCCTTGGGCGAATCGATGTTGACCGGTTGTAGCGGGCGCCCCAGCTGAATGCTGCCGCTGTCGGCGCGATCGGCACCATAGATCAGCCGCAACAACTCGGTACGCCCGGCGCCAATCAGCCCGGAAATACCGAAGATCTCCCCTGCCCTGACCTCGAACGACACATCGCGCACCTTGTCGCCACGGGTCATGTGCTCCACCTTGAGCAGCGGTGCGCCGATTTCGCGGCGACCAAGGTCGATGTGCTCGCCGACTTCGCGCCCCACCATCAGATTGACCAGCTCGTTGCTGCTGTAGCGAGCGATCGGCTCGGCGCACACCAGCTTGCCGTCGCGCAGCACGGCAATACGCTGCGATACGCGCTGCAGCTCTTCGAGCCGGTGCGAGATATAGACGATGGCCACACCCCGCTGACGCAGGCGCTCGATCTGCGTGAACAACAGCTCCACCTCGCGCGCAGTGAGCATCGCGGTGGGCTCGTCGAAGATCAGCACATGGCAGTCGCCGATCAGGTTGCGGGCGATTTCGACCATTTGCTGATGGCCGATGCCCAGCTCGCCGACCGGGGTGTCCGGATCGATGGCGTCCAGCCCGACCTGGGCCATGGCCGCGGTCGCCAACTGACGCAGGCGTTTCTGACTGATCCAGCCGGCATGGCTGGGCAGGTTGTCGAGAAACAGGTTCTCGGCAACAGTGAGCGTGGGCAGCAGGTTGAGTTCCTGCATCACCATGCGCACACCGAGGCGCTCGGCCTCGCTGCGACTGCCAGGGCTATAGGGCTGGCCGCGGTAGGTCATCTGCCCGGTGGTGGGGGTTTCCAGGCCACTGATGAGCTTGGACAAGGTGCTCTTGCCGGCGCCGTTCTCGCCGGTCAAAGCGAGCACCTCGCCGCCGCGCAGGTCTAGCGTGACATCACCGAGCACGGGCTGGGCGTACGTCTTGCCCAGGCCGGTGACACTGAGCACGGATTCATGGGCCGACATGGCCACCTCTCTCATGGAACGAGCTGCAACTGCTTGAACTGGCGCTGACTCTGCGTAAGCGGCGAACCACCACTGCCATCGGACTCAGCGCACTGTCAGCATCACTTGGTGATCAGTTCTACCGGTGTCTGGATGACATTGTCGGCATCGACATCAGGCTTCTCGCCCTTGACCATCTTCAGCGCCGCCTGGATACCGAACACAGCCTGCTGGCTGGCGGCCTGGTCGAGCGTGGCGAGCACGCGGCCATCCTTGAGCATCGGTTTGATGGCGTTGATGTTGTCGTAACCGACTACCTGCACCTGGCCAGTCTTGCCAGCGGCACGCACGGCCGAGACAGCGCCCAGGGCCATGCTGTCGTTACCCGCCAGCAGCGCCTTGAGGTCGGGGTATTCGTTGAGCATCGAGGCGGCAACGGCGTTGCCCTTGTCGATCTCCCAGTTGCCGGACTGCACCGAGACGATTTTCATCTGCGCGGCTTCCATCGCATCCTTGAAGCCGGCGGTGCGCTGCTGGGCGTTGGTGGTGGTCGGCACACCTTCGATGATGCCAACCTGATCGCCAGCCTTGAGCTTCTCTTTCGCCAGGTAGTCGCCGACCAGACGCGCGCCCTTGCGGTTGTCAGGGCCAACGAACGGCACGCTGATGCCTTTGCTCTTGAGCACTTCAGGGTCGAGACGGTTGTCGATGTTGACGACAGTGATGCCGGCATCCATGGCTTTCTTGATCACAGGGACCAAGGCCTTGGAGTCGGCCGGCGCGATGATCAGGGCGTTGGCGCCGGTGGCGATCATCTGCTCGACGATGCGGATCTGGTTGCCAGTGTCGGTTTCGTCCTTGATGCCGTTGGCGACCAGGTCGAATTCATTCGGATGTTCTTTCTGGTAGGCCTTGGCGCCATCTTCCATGGTGCGGAAGAATTCGTTGGCCAGCGATTTCATGACCAGTGCGACCTTGGGCTTGTCCTCGGCATGGGCCTGGGACAGCGGAATGGCGAGAGACAGGGAGGAGAGAACGGCAATAGCCAGCAGACGACCGGGGAACGGCAGCTTCATGGGATTAACTCCGAATCTTGTGATTTTTATCGGACCGCAAACGTTTGCGCTGCCTTTACTATGGGAACAGGAACAGGTTTTGTCAAATGACTTTCCGGCGTTCCAGGCCCGGTCGTGTTAGTCGGAGATTATCCGGCAAATAGTCGGAAAACCGAATAGCCCTTGTAGGTATTGTTCGGGTTTCCGAATAGCAAAACACCTGCCACCCTCTTCTTGGACAAGCCCATCCCTCCACTGGCAACGCCATGCTTGCGCTCTCCACACACGGATGGGAGCGGGCTTGCTCGCGAAAAATCCGACTCAACTCGTCCCGCACCTCGCGGCTACTGCACCCTTGGTACGGAACCTGCCTACAACCTGTTGCGAACAAACATCTCATTTGGAAGAGAGAAGAAAAAATAATGAACACCGCACTGAAAACCTTCGCGCCGGGCGCCCTCGCCCTGCTGCTTGCACTGCCGATTACCGTTTCCGCCAAGGAAGCCGAACAACAGCAGAAGCTCGCCAATGTGGTCATCCTCGCCACCGGCGGCACCATTGCTGGCGCCGGCGCCAGCGCCGCCAACAGCGCGACCTACCAAGCTGCCAAGCTGGGCATCGACAAGCTGATTGCCGGCGTGCCGGAACTGGCCGACATTGCCAATGTGCGCGGCGAACAGGTGATGCAGATCGCCTCCGAGAGCATCAGCAACGACGACCTGCTCAAGCTGGCCAAACGCGTCGCGGAACTGGCCGACAGCAAGGACGTCGACGGCATCGTCATCACCCACGGCACCGACACCCTGGAAGAAACCGCCTACTTCCTCAATCTGGTCGAGAAGACCGACAAGCCGATCGTGGTCGTCGGCTCCATGCGCCCGGGCACAGCGATGTCTGCCGACGGCATGCTCAACCTGTATAACGCGGTGGCTGTGGCTGGCGACAAGCAGTCGCGCGGCAAGGGCGTGCTGGTGACCATGAACGACGAGATCCAGTCCGGTCGCGATGTCAGCAAGTCGGTGAACATCAAGACCGAAGCCTTCAAGAGCGCCTGGGGCCCGATGGGCATGGTGGTGGAGGGCAAGTCCTACTGGTTCCGCCTGCCAGCCAAGCGCCACACCACTAACTCCGAGTTCGACATCAAGCAGATCAGCAGCCTGCCACAGGTGGACATCGCCTATGGCTACGGCAACGTGACCGACACCGCGTACAAAGCCCTGGCCCAGGGCGGTGCCAAGGCGATCATCCATGCTGGCACCGGCAATGGTTCGGTGTCGTCGCGCGTGGTGCCGGCACTGCAAGAACTGCGCAAGGACGGCGTACAGATCATTCGCTCCTCGCACGTCAACCAGGGCGGTTTCGTGCTGCGTAACGCCGAGCAGCCGGACGACAAGAACGACTGGGTCGTGGCCCATGACCTGAACCCGCAGAAAGCGCGGATCCTGGCCATGGTAGCCATGACCAAGACCCAGGACAGCAAGGAGCTGCAGCGGATCTTCTGGGAATATTGATCCAGCCATGAGCAAGGCTGCAGGTATGACGGCCCGGCTCACGATGTAAAGAGTAAAGCTGCCGCGATCTCTCCCTAGAGGTTGCGGCAGCCTCATCCTTCGGGGCGGCCTACTCGTGCCAGCCCCTCCAAGCGCCATAGATGCTTTTTGCCTGACACGCTGTTGCGAAAAAACTGACAGTGAAATACTGTACGCACATACAGCAAAACAAGGAAAGCTCCATGGCCAGCCCCGCCGCAGCGCCCAGCAGTTATGAACAACTCGGCGTACGCATCCAGAAGATCATCAACAGCCCCACCGCCCAGCGCAGCCGAGCAGCGCTGATCTTCCGCCTGGAGCACGAGTCCCCCGATGACTGGGAAACGCTGCTCGAGGAAATTGCCGAGAACGACAACGTCACCCTCGCCCATCGCGACGATGGCGGTATTCAGATCTTCTGGACCATCCCCAAAGAAGACTGATCCTTTCCCCGCCCCCTCTTCCACCGAAAGATGATTTGCGCTCGCCCATGAAAAAACTGCTGTCTGCCGTAGCCCTGCTCCTGTCCGTCGCCACTCCAGCGCTCGCCAACCCTCCCGCCACCTTTGCCGAAGCCAAGGTCGTGGCCAAACAGAAGATCTATCTCGACCAGGCCAGCAGCGCCATGGGTGAGCTCTACTGCGGCTGCAAATGGACTTGGGTGGGCAAGTCCGGGGGGCGTATCGACCCCGCCTCCTGCGGCCTGCAAGCCCGAAAGCAACAGACCCGCGCCGACCGTACCGAATGGGAACACATCGTGCCGGCCTGGACCCTGGGCCATCAACGCCAGTGCTGGAAGAACGGCGGCCGCGAGCATTGCGCCGACGACGACCCGGTATTTCGCGCCATGGAAGCCGACCTGTTCAACCTGTACCCGGCGGTGGGCGAGGTGAATGGCGATCGCAGCAACTTTAACTATGGCATGGCCTCGGGTGTGGGGCAGCAGTACGGCCAGTGCAAGACCCGCGTCGATTTCAACCAGCGCGCTGCCGAGCCGCGCGATGAAGTCAAGGGCCTGGTCGCCCGCACCACCTTCTATATGTTCGATCGCTATGGCCTGAACATGTCGCGCCAGCAGCAACAACTGCTCATGGCCTGGGACAAGCAGTACCCGGTCACCGCCTGGGAGCGCGAGCGCGACCGCCGTATCGCCGGCATCATGGGGCACGCCAACCCGTTCGTGAGCGGCGAGCGACGCTGGACAGCCGGCTACAAGACCGTCGGCGACGGTGTTGTCAGCAGCCTTGCCGACAAACCTACCAAGGCCGCACCTCAGCCTACCCTGGCCAAGGTCAGCGTGACGGGTGCGATCATCGGCAACCAGAACAGCCACCTCTACCATTTGCCCAGCGGCTGCCCTGGCTACAATCAGGTGTCAGCCAAGAACCAGGTCAGCTTCGAGTCCGAGTCGCAAGCCCAGGCCGCCGGTTACCGCAAGGCCGGCAACTGCCGCTGACCCTCATGCCACCGGGGCGCGGGAGGTCCGCTCGACGGGCAGCGACACGAACTGGCTGACGTCATCCAGGCGCTGCAACTGCTCGCTACTGAGTTTCACCTCAAGGGCCGCCAGGTTCGACTGCAACTGCACCAGCGAACGCGGCCCGATCAGCGGCAGCGTGTCGTGACTGGCAGCCCAGGCGATCGCTACCTGATCTGCCGGGACGCCATGCTCCTGTGCCACGTCCAGCAGCGCATCGAGGATCGCGCTGCGCTGCGGCGAATTCTCCGGCTGGAACACTTTGCCGCCCAGGCCCTGGGCGCGCCCCGACTCGCCCTGGCGGTACTTGCCGGTCAGCATGCCGCCACCCAAGGGCGAGAAAGTCATCATGCCCAAACCCAATGCCCGACAGGTCGGCAACAGGTCAAGCTCGCATTCGCGGCGCACCAGGCTGTGTTCGAACTGCGCAGCCGCGATGGGTACGGCGCGAGAAAGCTGGGCATAGGTGGCCGCGTGAGCCACACGCCAGGCGGGGAAGTTGGAAAGGCCGACATACAGCACCTTGCCTGATCGCGAGAGGTCTTCCAGGCCACGCAGCAGCTCTTAGGTCGGGGTCACATGATCGGGGAAGTGAGCCAGTACAGATCGATACGGTCCGTGTTCAAACGCTTGAGGCTGGCCTCCAGGGAGGTGACCATGGCCTTGCGGCTATTGCCGGTGGCCAGCACCCCCGCGGCGGGCGACGCACCCTGGGTGAACTTGGTCGACAGCACCACCTCATCGCGGCGCCCCGCCAGCAAGCGCCCCAGATGTGTTTCAGATTCGCCGAACTGATAGATGTCCGCCGTGTCGATGAGGTTGCCGCCCGCCTCCAGGTAGGTGTCGAACATCGCCTTGCACGCCTCGGGGTCGGCGCCATGGCCCCACGCGGTGCCAAAGTTGCCTGTACCCAATGCCAGCTGGGACAGTCGTAATCCGGTCTTGCCAAAGGGTGTGTAACGCATGAATGCTCCTGAACTGATGAATACCGTTCCAACAGCCGCCAGGAATGATCGCTCCCGGTTGACAGAACATTTGCATATACAAATGTTGCAGGTACAACATTTCACATGAACACACCAATCAAGCCCTCCGGCTGCACAAATCTCAAACTGCGCCAGTTGACGCGCATGGTCACCCGTCACTACGACCAGCACCTGGCTGCCATAGGCCTGAAGAACACCCAGTACGCCCTGCTGTCCCACGTGCTGCGGCTCGGCCCGTTGCGCCCGGGCGAATTGGCCAAGGCCATGCAGATGGAGCCTTCGACCCTGACGCGCAACATGCAACCGTTGGTAGCTCAGGGCTGGCTGACGATTTCGGCAGGCGGCGACGCGCGCAGCCGTGCGGTGCAGATCACCGAGGCAGGGATAGATAAACGCGAAGAAGGTAATCAGGCGTGGCAGGCGGCACAGGATTCATTACAGGATGCGCTGGGGCTGGAACGCATCAGCGCGCTGCATGTACTGATGGATGCGTGCATGACCACGCTCAATGATCCGGAGGCTGAAGCTCACCCCCTGTAGAATCGGCCCCGTAGCGTAACCAGGCGCTCCTGCGAAGGGCGTGGTGCCATCACGCCAGTGCCAGCAGATAGGCGCTGGCCTCACGATAACGACTCAACCGGGCGATGTCCGCGGGCCCCGGACACAGGATTCGCGAGAGGTCACTATTGTCGGCGAGGTCAGCCAGCTTCACCTCGCGCGCCAGCGGGTCACTGCCCAGGCGCACGACGAAATCCTCGTAGCGCTCACCCTCACGCCGACTCAACGCCAACAGCGCCGCCAGGATCTTCAGGGTGAAGCCTTCACGAGCCAGGTCTGACAGGGTCAGCGGCGTATCCTCCAGCACATCGTGAAGCACCGCGACGATCCGCTGCTCGGGCGTCGAGACCCGCTCCATCACCCGTAGCGGATGCAGGATATAAGCCGCGCCCCCCTTGTCGAATTGCCCTTCATGGGCCCTGGTCGCCACTACGATCGCTCGTTCCAGGTTGGACATGCTCCCTCTCCCCACTCAACCCTCTGGGTACCGACGATGCCCGATGGCAGGCGCATCGGCAAATACACCGTCACCTGAAGCATAGTCGGAAAAATACCGTTCGAGTTCAAAGCCCTGGCGCCAATGAATGTTCAGCGCCAGATCCTTGTCATCACAGGCATGCACACCACAATGCCTGCAACCTTTACATGAGGGAGAAGCCGTCAGCGCTTGGCGCCATGCTGGATGACGATCGAGTCGGTACCCAGGCGCGCCATGACATCAGCCTTGCGTGCATCCGCTTCGCCCTTTGTAGGGAACGGCCCCATCAGCACCACAGGTTTGCCGTCGCGGTATTCGACCCAGGAGGGAATGCCCTTCTCGATCAGGCGAGCGGTCATGTCGGTGAGTGCGCCCATATTGGGCCCCTGCACCACCTCGACATCCCAGCCTTCCGGGGCCGGCTCGCCAGCCAGGGCATCGGCACGACGCTGCAACTCAGCACCGCCGCAGATCTCACGGATGCGCAGGTTGTTGCCGCTGTCGTCGACCAGGATTTCGTATTGGCCATCGTGCTTGATTGCCACATAGCTGCGATAGGCTTCGAACTGGCCGGCGTCGTCCTTGCCGCGGACCTGGCCGCAGATGGAGCCCTGGGTGTCGATCCGCACGTTGGCGAACTTGGCCGTCTTGGGGTTGTGCAGGTGTTCGGCCACCTGCTTGTGCACACCCTCGACCTCGTTTTCACAGCCCGCCAGGGCCAGCACCGCCATTACCACCGCCAGTTTGCGCACGCGTTCATCTCCCGATTCGAAGGGCCGGATTCTAGCATGGCGGGTCGGGAGCGCCGACGGCCAGGCTGTCGCAGGGCGTGTCACGCCCAGGCCGGTGTTTCCTGAGGCGAATGCAAAAAGGGCGATCCTTTCGGATCGCCCTTTTTGTAGATTTGGTAGGCACAATTGGACTCGAACCAACGACCCCCACCATGTCAAGGTGGTGCTCTAACCAACTGAGCTATGTGCCTGTCGTGTGGTGCGCATATTAGTGATCGATCGCACACCTGTAAAGCGTTTTTTCTCAAAAAAATCAAAAACTTTGCAGACCGGATCAAAGCCCGGACGCAAAAAAGGGCGATCCTTGCGGATCGCCCTTTTTTTCGATTTGGTAGGCACAATTGGACTCGAACCAACGACCCCCACCATGTCAAGGTGGTGCTCTAACCAACTGAGCTATGTGCCTGTCGATGAGGGCGCATTCTACGCGCTAGAAAATCCCTGTCAACAGTTTTTTTCGAGCTAACCTACTGATTCTAAAAATATTTGCGCCCATGACTAGCAGACAACACCCCTGTAAAGGATTTTCACCATACGACTAGCGGGTGTTTATTATTATTGATAGCATCGGTACATTCGTTAAAAATATAAAACACGAGGTTTTCCGAGCATGGCTAACACCCCCTACCCCCAGTCCTACTACGCCGCCTCGGCCAACCCGGTGCCGCCACGTCCGGCGCTGCAGGGTGAGGTGGAGACCGATGTATGCATCATCGGTGCCGGCTACACCGGCCTTTCCAGCGCACTGTTCCTGCTGGAGAACGGCTTCAAGGTGACCGTCGTCGAAGCCGCCAAGGTCGGCTTCGGCGCATCGGGCCGCAATGGTGGGCAGATCGTCAACAGCTACAGCCGCGACATTGACGTCATCGAACGCACCGTCGGCCCCAAGCAGGCACAACTGCTGGGCGAGATGGCTTTCGAAGGCGGCCGTATCATCCGTGAGCGCGTGGCCAAGTACAACATCCAGTGCGACCTGAAGGACGGCGGCGTATTCGCGGCCCTGACCAGCAAGCAGATGGGCCACCTGGAGTCGCAGAAGCGCCTGTGGGAGCGCTTCGGCCACACCCAGCTGGAACTCATGGACCAGAAGCGCATCCGTGAAGTGGTCGCCTGCGACAACTATATCGGCGGCATGCTCGACATGAGCGGCGGCCACATCCACCCGCTGAACCTTGCCCTGGGCGAGGCCGCTGCGGTCGAGTCGCTGGGCGGCGTCATCTATGAGCAGACCCCTGCCGTGCGCATCGAGCGTGGCGCCAACCCTGTGGTGCATACCCCACAGGGCAAAGTGCGCGCCAAGTTCATCATCGTCGCGGGCAACGCCTACCTGGGCAACCTGGTGCCGGAACTGGCCGCCAAGTCCATGCCTTGCGGCACCCAGGTGATCACCACCGAGCCACTGGGCGAGGAACTGGCCCGCACCCTGCTGCCGCAGGACTACTGCGTCGAGGACTGCAATTACCTGCTCGACTACTACCGCCTGACCAGCGACAAGCGCCTGATCTTCGGCGGCGGCGTGGTCTACGGCGCACGTGACCCGGCGAACATCGAGGCGATCATTCGTCCGAAGATGCTCAAGGCCTTCCCACAGCTCAAGGACGTGAAGATCGACTACGCCTGGACCGGCAACTTCCTGCTGACCCTATCGCGTCTGCCGCAGGTCGGTCGTATCGGCGACAACATCTACTACTCCCAGGGTTGCTCGGGTCATGGCGTGACCTACACCCACCTGGCGGGCAAGGTTCTGGCCGAAGCACTGCGTGGCCAGGCCGAGCGTTTCGACGCCTTCGCCGGCCTGCCGCACTATCCGTTCCCGGGTGGTCAGTTGCTGCGTGTGCCGTTCAGCGCCATTGGTGCGTGGTACTACAGCCTGCGGGATCGCCTGGGGTTCTGATGTAGCACCGGATTGTTCATTTCGCGGGCAAGCCCGCTTCCACAAGCGTGCATCTGTGGGAGCGGGTTTACCCGCGAAATGTAATCAGTACCGCCGCAGCTACTGCCCGAGGCTACGCAGCGCCTGCTTCGCGGCAATCTCCTGGCCATCGCGCGCCAGCTCGTCGGCAGCCTTCAGCCAGCGCTGGCGGTCGACCTGGGCCGGCAGGCGCTGCGGCGGTTGCACCAGCACCGCCCAACTCCCCTCCTTGGCCCAGGCGCTCTCGAAGGTATCGAAATCCAGCAGATGCCGCCGCGCCATCCCTGAACGCAGCAATACACGCTGCTTGTAACGGTCGTAGCCGATCAGCACCGCATAGCGTGGCTCGCCCCACAGCGCCGAACCATCGTGATAGCGCAACAACACCGGATGACCGGCCGCCACTTGGGTGAGCAAGGCATCCAGGCGCTTGTCCAGCGGATAGACCACCATGCCGTACTCGCGGGCCACCCGGGGAATGCCGGTTTCCAGCGACGCCGCGCCCTGCGGCAGATTCAGCGATTTGTCCAGCAGGCCAGGCGTGATCGGCGCGCCCTGCTGCGAAAGCACGGCCGCCAGAGCCATCGAACCACTCAGATTGGCATTACCGCGATAGAACGGCACGCTGCTGATCTCTACCCGCTGCGGCAGTTTGTCGAGCGCCGCCGGTGGAGAACCGGCGCAACCGGCAAGGCTGGCGACCACCAGGCAGGCCGCCAGCAGGCGGCGCGGGCTCAGGGAGGTGAAGAAATGCTGCGACATGGACACTCGCTTGTTTCGACGCCCGGCAGACAGCGCCCGGCACTGGGCTCCGATCATAGGCGCCTGCGCGGCCCGGGTATAGCCCGCTTCGGGCTTGGAACGAAATGGCCCAAGCAATAGACCTTCGGTCAATGGAACGTCACACGCGTGCGGCTAGACTAAGAAAGTGTCTGGAGGGAACAGCCCACAGCTGTCCCGAGAGAAGGAGGCACGCACATGAGCCTGACAATGGCAATCTTCATGCTGGTCGCGATGTGGTTGAGCGTCGCCGCCGCCATGCTCTGGGGGGTACTGCGCATCGCGCGACGCCATGCCCGACCGCATCACACCCAAGCCGCCACCGCGCCCAAGCCTCAGCCGCTGCATCGCACCCGCCGGCACGCCGGGGCACATTGACCTGATCCGCAAAAGAACAAGGGGCTGCCTGGCAGCCCCTTCTCTTTTGCGTCAGCCCGGTGTCAGCCTTCAGCCGCCTCGCGCTTCAGGCGTGCCCGGCGAACCATGATGTTGAGGATCTCGATCACCGTGGAGAAGGCCATCGCTGCGTACACGTAGCCTTTCGGTACATGGGCGCCGAAACCTTCGGCGATCAGCGTCATGCCGATCATGATCAGGAAGCCCAGCGCCAGCATCACCACGGTAGGGTTGTCGTTGATGAACTTGGCCAGCGGGTCGGCGGCCACCAACATCACGATCACTGCACTGATCACGGCGATGATCATGATCGGCAAGTGCTCGGTCATGCCCACGGCGGTGATGATGCTGTCCACCGAGAAGACGATGTCGAGCAGCAGGATCTGACCGATCGCCGCAGCAAAGCCGAGGGTCACGGTGGTGCCGGCCTTGGATTCTTCCTTCGCACCATGCGGATCGACGCTTTCGTGAATCTCCTTGGTTGCCTTCCACAGCAGGAACAGGCCACCGGCGATCAGGATCATGTCCTTCCAGGAGAAGGCGTGGCCGAATACCTCGATCACCGGCTCCGTCAACTGGACGATCCAGGCCACCGTCGAGAGCAGTGCCAGGCGCATGATCAACGCCATGCTGATACCGATCCGTCGAGCCTTGGAGCGGTAGGCCTCAGGCAGCTTGTTGGTGAGAATCGAGATGAAGATCAGGTTGTCGATACCCAACACGATTTCCATTGCCACCAGTGTGGCCAGGGCGACCCAGGCGGTGGGGCTCGCAGCAAGTTCCAGCAAGTATTCCATTTAGTGTTCCTTCGCTCAGATGTCCTGGGTGTCGTTCTTGTCTTGCTTGCTCTCGGTTTTTGGCTCGCTGCCACCGAGGGTTTCGTTCAAGGCTTGCTGGGCGGCTTCGTTGGTCTTGTCGATCGCCTGCTTGGCCGACTCGGCGGCCTGGTTCAGCACCTGCTGGGCCGACTTCTCGGCCTGGTCGCAACCCGCCGTGGCCAAGAGCGCCAGCACCAGTACCAACGGAGTGCCGATGGATTTCAGTTGTAGCATAAGGTCCTCGCTTATCGATATTCGGCTGGCGCACGCAGCGCGCCTGATGGAGTCGAATTCTAGAGAGACCGATAGTTCAGGAAAATTCGTATTTTCAGCGGTTATACTTCGGTTTTTACGAATCGAGTCATCTCTCCATGCTCAACTACCGTCAGCTTCACTATTTCTGGGTAGTGGCCCGCACTGGCAGCATCACCCGCGCCAGCGAGCAATTGAACCTCACGCCTCAGACCATCAGCGGGCAGATCAGCCTGCTGGAACAGACCTACAACCTGGAGCTGTTCCAACGCGTCGGTCGACAGTTGGAACTGACCGAAACCGGCCGCCAGACCCTCGCCTATGCCGAGCAGATGTTCCAGATTGGCAGCGAACTCGAGACCCTGTTGCGCGCCGGCCCCCAGGAACAGATCCTGTTCCGCGTAGGGGTCGCGGACGTGGTGCCCAAGTCCATCGTCTATCGTTTGCTGGCACCGACCATGGAGCTTGACGAAGTACTGCGCATCAACTGCCGTGAAGACAAGCTGGAGCGCCTGCTCGCGGACCTGGCGATCCAGCGCCTTGACCTGGTGATCTCCGACAGCCCCATGCCCAGCCATCTGGACATCAAGGGGTACAGCCAGAAACTGGGTGAGTGCGGCCTGAGCTTTTTCGCCACCGCAGCCCTTGCCACTCGGCTGAAGCTGCCCTTCCCCGGCTGCCTCGACGACGCACCGCTACTGATCCCCGGACAGGAAACGGTAGTGCGCAGCCGCCTGTTGCGCTGGCTGGCCGAGCAGCAGGTGCAACCGCGCATCGTCGGTGAATTCGACGACAGCGCCTTGATGCAGGCATTCGGACAATCGGGCAGCGGCATCTTCGTGGCGCCCAGCGTGATCGCCGATGAGGTGTGTCGGCAGTACGGCGTGGAACTGATCGGACAGACCGAGGCGGTGCATGAGTCGTTCTATGCGATCTCTGTGGAGCGCAAGGTGAAGCATCCGGGGATCGTGGCGATTACCGAAGGCGCGCGCAGGGAGCTGTTCAACTGGTGAGTCCATACTGCCTTATCGGGCCAATAGCACTGCCATCCCTAGCGTAAATGCGGGAAACAATACCGTCAGCCATGTATTACAGCTCCTGTGCTACAGTCCGCGGTTCGTTCAAACCCGAGACCCCGCTGCACATGACCCCTGTTTTTCGCCTTCTCAGCCGCACCAGCCTGGTGACCCAGATCATCATTGGCCTGGTTGCCGGTATCGCCCTGGCGCTGGTCGCCCCAAGCCTGGCCCTGGATCTTGCATTCCTCGGCAAGGTGTTCGTCTCGGCCCTCAAGGCCGTGGCACCGATCCTGGTGTTCGTGTTGGTGATTGCCTCCATCGCCAACCATCAACAAGGTCAGCAGATCCATATCCGCCCTATCCTCTGGCTCTACCTGCTGAGCACTTTCGGTGCCGCCGTGGTCGCCGTGGTAGCGAGCATGGCCTTCCCTTCGACTCTGATACTGAACCCACACGAAGCAACGCTGAGCGCCCCCGGCGGCATCACCGAAGTGCTGCAGGGCCTGCTCCTGAGCGCGGTGGACAATCCAGTGAGTGCCCTGGTCAATGCCAACTTCATCGGCATCCTGACCTGGGCCATCGGCCTGGGCATAGTGCTGCGCAAGGCCGGCAAGGCAACCCGCGGAGTGATCGACGACCTGTCCAAAGGCATCACGCAGCTGGTTCGCGTGGTGATTCGCTTCGCTCCACTGGGGATCTTCGGCCTGGTCAGCTCGACCCTGGCCGAGGCGGGCCTGGATGCCCTGCTCGGCTACCTGCATCTGCTGGGGGTGCTGATCGGTTGCATGCTGTTCGTAGCATTGGTGATGAACCCGTTGATCGTGTTCTGGAAGATTCGCCGCAACCCTTACCCCCTGACCCTCCTGTGCCTGCGTGAAAGCGGTATCACCGCGTTCTTCACCCGCAGCTCGGCAGCGAACATTCCGGTAAACCTGGCGTTGTCGGAGCGCCTGGGCCTGCATGAAGACACCTACTCAGTGTCGATCCCTCTGGGTGCGACCATCAACATGGCCGGGGCCGCGATCACCATCACCGTGCTGACCCTGGCGGCGGTGCATACCCTGGGGATCGCCATCGATCTGCCGACCGCGGTGCTGCTCAGCGTGGTGGCTGCGGTCTGTGCCTGCGGCGCCTCGGGCGTGGCCGGCGGGTCGCTACTGTTGATTCCTCTGGCTTGCAGCCTGTTCGGCATTCCCAGCGAGATTGCCATGCAGGTGGTTGCCGTCGGTTTCATCATCGGTGTGTTGCAGGACTCGGCGGAAACCGCGCTCAATTCATCGACCGACGTACTGTTCACTGCGGCTGCGTGCGAGGCCATGGAGCGGCGTACTGCCTGAGCCGCAATTGCTTAAGCCAGACGCAAGGCCTAGGCTAATGGCCTTTTCCTAGTAACGAGACAGGGCCATGTCAGAACACGAAACCGCAGGCGAAGGCCGCCTCAACAGTATCGAGGTCCGTATCCTCGGCGCGCTGATCGAAAAGCAGGCCACCAGCCCGGAAAGCTACCCACTGACACTCAATGCGCTGGTCCTGGCCTGCAACCAGAAGACCAGCCGGGAGCCGGTGATGAACCTCTCCCCCGCTCAGGTCGGCCAGGCCCTGCGTGCGCTCGAAGGCCAGGACATGGCCCGCCTGCAGATGGGTAGCCGCGCCGACCGCTGGGAACATCGGGTAGACAAGGCGCTGGAACTGGTACCGGCGCAGTTGGTACTGATGGGGCTGATGTTCCTGCGGGGCCCGCAGACCCTCAACGAACTGCTGACCCGCAGCAACCGTCTGCACGAATTCGAAGACGTCGATCAGGTCCAGCATCAGCTGGAGCGCCTGGTTTCGCGCGGGCTGGCCTTGCATCTACCGCGTCAGGCAGGCCAGCGCGAGGACCGCTACACCCATGCCTTGGGCGATCCGGCCGAGATCGAAGCGATTCTTGCCGCGCGTCAGCAGGACAGCGGGCCACGCAGTGGTGCAGGCAGCGTTTCGGAGGATCGAATCGAAGCGCTGGAAGCGCGGATCTCGGCACTGGAGGCGCGGCTGGCTCAGCTCGAGGGCTGAGTCAGGTCTGGTCAGGCTCGGGGAAGTTACGGCAGCTCTTGCGCTCGGCCAGTTCCTGGTCGCTGGGGCGCTGGTCGACGAACACGGTACGACCGTCGGGGTAGATTTCCAGGTAGCCCCAGTGCAGATCCTGCTCCTGTTGGCCAGGCTTGGGTGGCACCAACCACCAGGGTTCTCGACTGATCGGGGTCATGGCGCGATTCCTGAGAGCGTCTTCTTCAAGCATAGACACCCTCAGAGAATGCTTTGTTTCTGCGGGCCTCATCGCGGGACAAGCCCGCTCCCACCGGTAACAGCTTCAAGAGCTGTGCGCTACACCGGTGGGAGCGGCGGTTCGGCGCCCCGACTTG
>NZ_JABWRO010000044.1:0-38603 GCF_014268985.1 Pseudomonas sp. RW10S2
CCCGCGAAAAAGCCAGCAAAGACCCCAAGGAGTACCCATGTCCGAACGACTCCCCGAACCCGACCTGGACTACCTCAAGCGCGTCCTCCTGGAGATGCTTGCCATCCCCAGTCCAACCGGCTTCACCGATACCATCGTGCGCTACGTAGCCGAGCGCCTGGACGAACTGGGCATCCCCTTCGAGCTGACCCGCCGTGGCACCATCCGCGCCACGCTCAAGGGCCGTCAGAGTTCGCCCGATCGCGCCGTCTCGGCACACCTGGACACCATCGGCGCCAGCGTGCGGCAGTTGCAGGACAATGGCCGCCTGGCCCTGTCGGCGGTGGGGCACTGGTCCAGCCGCTTCGCCGAAGGCAGCCGGGTCAGCGTGTTCACCGACACCGGCGTGTTTCGCGGCAGCGTGCTGCCGTTGATGGCCAGCGGGCACGCTTTCAACACCGCCATCGACCAGATGCCGATCAGTTGGGAACACGTTGAGGTGCGCCTGGACGCCTACTGCGCTACCCGCGCCGATTGCGAGGCGCTGGGCATTGGCATCGGTGATTTCGTCGCCTTCGACCCGCTACCGGAATTCACCGACAGCGGCCATATCAGCGCCCGTCACCTGGACGACAAAGCCGGCGTGGCGGCATTGCTCGCAGCCCTCAAGGCTGTGGTGGAAAGTGGCCGCCAACCGCTGATCGACTGCCATCCGCTGTTCACCATCACCGAGGAAACCGGGTCCGGGGCCGCAGGCGCGCTGCCTTGGGATGTCAGCGAGTTCGTCGGCATCGACATCGCCCCGGTGGCGCCGGGGCAGGCGTCCAGCGAGCATGCGGTAAGCGTGGCGATGCAGGACTCTTCAGGGCCGTACGACTACCACCTGTCCCGTCATCTGCTCAAGCTCGCGAGCGACCAGGAGTTGCCGGTACGCCGCGACCTGTTCCGCTACTACTTCAGCGACGCCCACTCGGCGGTCACGGCCGGGCACGATATCCGCACTGCGCTGGTGGCGTTCGGTTGCGACGCCACTCACGGTTACGAGCGCACCCACATCGACAGCCTGGCTGCACTGAGTCGCCTGTTGTCGGCGTACCTGCTCAGCCCGCCCGTGTTCGCCAGCGACTCGCAACCGGCCAATACTTCTCTGGAGCGCTTCAGTCATCAACTGGAGCATGATGCGCAAATGGAGAGCGATACCCGGGTGCCAGCGGTGGATAGCCTGGTGGGCAACAAGAGCTGATCCTGGCGGCGGCGTCTACGCGGGTGACCCCGCCCAGACGTCGCCGACGATTAACGTCCCTGCCCCACTTTCAAGTAGCATGCAGCCCAACCTGCCCAACCCGATAGCCATCATGCTGATCCCCTACGACCAACTCGAAGCCGAAACCCTCACCCGCCTGATCGAAGACTTCGTCACCCGCGACGGCACCGACAACGGCGACGACACCCCACTGGAAACCCGCGTGCTGCGCGTGCGCCAGGCCTTGGCCAAGGGCCAGGCGTTCATTCTCTTCGATCTGGAAAGCCAGCAGTGCCAGTTACTGGCCAAGCATGATGTGCCACGGGAGCTTCTGGACTAGGGTCTGCCTGAAATGTATCTGCACTCGCCCATACTGCGTTGAAACGGGGCTCGGAACGCTCATGTACTCCAGTACAGTCGTGCGCGACCCCGGGCGTTCCTCCCCCCGTTTCGCCTTGTCTGGCCTTCGCGCAGACACATTTCAGACAGCCCCTAAGCCGAAGTGCTGCGCTCCAGCTCCTGCTCCTTGATACGCTTGTGAATCTCCGAGCGGTGCACCACCACCTCACGCGGTGCACTGATCCCGAAGCGCACTACCCCGCCTTCTACGGCCATCACCTTGATGCGGATGTTCTCGCCGATGGTGATGACCTCGCCGATTTCGCGTCCGATTACCAGCATGCTCCGATCCTCCAGATCGAGGGAAAACCCCAGCCTGCGCTGGGGTTCCGGCCTATTCAATCATTCACCCATGAAAAAGACCGGACCTACCTAGCAAGGTAAAAACGCCTACAGACCGACACCACAAAAACCTAGTGACCCGAGCGCGCCTTGGCTCGCATCTTCACCGCCATGGCGGCCATTTCGTCATACAACACCTGCGGGGCTTCGCACTTCAGGCGCCAGGCGTCGCGCCCGGCCTCGTGCGGCAGGATCAGGAACTCACCGGCATCGACCTGGGCATGGATGTAGTCGGCGATGTCGGCAGCGGTGATCGGCGAGCCCTCCAGCAGCTTGCCGACCTGCGCCTTCATCGCAGGATTCGGCCCGCGGAAGGAGTCGAGCAGATTGGTCTGGAAGAACGACGGGCACACCACATGCACCCCCACCTCTAGCTGGCGCAACTCCACCAGCAGGCTTTCCGACAGCGCCAGCACTCCGGCCTTGGCGACGTTGTAGTTGCTCATCCCCGGCCCTTGCATCAACGCCGCCATCGAGGCGATGTTGATGATGCGCCCCTTGCTGCGCTCGAGCAGTGGCAGAAACGCCTTGCAGCCCTTGACCACGCCCATCAGGTTGACTGCGATCTGCCAGTCCCAATCCTCGAGCGACAGCTCGGCGAAAAACCCGCCCGAGGCGACGCCTGCGTTATTGACGATCACATCAATGCCGCCGAATTGCTCCTCACAGGCTTGGGCCAGGGCGGTGAGCTGGCTGTAGTCACGCACGTCGCAACGCTGCACGAAACCACTGCCGCCTGCGGTACGTACCAGCTCCAGGGTTTCGCGCAGGCCTGCATCGCTGACATCGGCCAGCGCCAGGCGCCAACCCTCTCGAGCCCAGCGCAGGGCGATCTCGCGTCCCAGGCCGGAACCTGCGCCTGTGATCATGATGCGGTTTTGCATGGTGACGGGCCTTGTGCCGACTGAATTGCAACCGAGTCTAATCAACGTCGGCCAGCCAGGCAGGGTCCATCAGGATAGTGAATGGATGGGCATGACCCATTGGTCAGTATCGATCCTGCGAAGAAGCCGCACACCAATGGAATCTTTCCCAAGCGGCACCAGTCCGAATCTACAAGAGGCCAGCAGTTCCAGGCCCTTGCCCCTCAATCACGCAAGGACTTCGCCCATGACCACGATCCTCATCATCATTCTGATCCTGCTGCTGATCGGTGGCTTACCGGTCTTCCCCCATTCGCGCAGTTGGGGCTATGGCCCGTCCGGCATCGTCGGCGCTGTACTGGTGGTGCTGCTGGTGCTGTTGCTGCTCGGGATGATATGACGCCACCGCCATGCCGCCAGCGGCGGCGTGGCGCTCGAGCTGGCGATCCAGTTGCTGCATCGCTGTGCGCAAGGCGCGCACATCTGCGCCCAATTTCACCGGTGCAGGGGACGGCTCGGCGCAGGTCCGTTCGAGACGTTCGCACAACGCCACCAGGGTGCGGGCGCGCACGATGCGCGCAGCGCCCTTGACCCGGTGGGCCAGTTGCGCAAGCGCCCGCGGCTCGTGCCTGAACGCCTGCAGACGCTCGAGGTCGCTGCGATTGCTGCTGCGCAAATCGGCCAGCAAGGCATTGAGCGCAGCCTGGTCCTTGCCCACCAGACGTGTCAAATGGGCCATGTCCAGGATCGGTTGCCCGCATGCGGTCGCTCGCGAGGGTGGACGACAGGCCGTCAGCACCCGCTCCAGGTCTTGCAGCCCCAGCGGTTTGAACAGGCAAGCGTCCATGCCCGCCGCCCGGCAGCGGTTTCGCTCATCGGCCAGGGCGCTGGCCGTGAGCCCGATGACCCGGCAGCGCGGACGCTCGCTGCGCCGCTCATGTTCACGGATTGCCCGCGCCAGCGCCTGCCCACCGAGGCGTGGCATGTTGCAATCGCTGATTACCACATCGAAATGCTCCTTGAGCCACAAGCGCAAGGCCTGCGTGCCATCTTCGGCGACGCGGGCCTGATGGCCAAGGTAATCGAGCTGCTGCGCCAGCAGCAGACGGTTGGCCGGATAGTCATCGACCACCAGCACCCGCAATCTGGCGAAGTGCGCCATGGCTGTGGGCACGGTCGGCCCCTCACGGGCTTCCTGCGCGGTCAGCAAGGGCAGCTCAAGGTGGATGCACACGCGTGTTCCCTGCCCCAGCACACTGTCCAGCCTCAGGTGCCCCCCCATCATCTGGCACAGGCTGCGACTGATGGCCAGACCCAGCCCGGCGCTCTGCCGTGGCGATTGCCGCTGGTTGCTGGCCTGGCGAAAGAGCTGGCCAAGAACTGCCAATTCATCGGCGGCAATGCCGATCCCGGTATCCTCCACGACCAGCTCGACCGTCAGCCTGGCCCCCTGCGCACGCGCCTGCAAATCAACCCGGACATGGCCCTCCCCAGTGAACTTGATCGCATTGCTCAGGACGTTGGCGAGGATCTGCTTGAAGCGCAGAGGGTCGAGCATGACCTCGCACGCCTGTGCACCGCGCATGTCCAGCTCCAACACCAGCCCCTTGGCCCGCGCCTGCTCTTCGAACAACTGAACCACGCTGGCCACCTGCTCACCCAGCACGACCCGCTGCGGCGCCAGTTGCAAACGTCCGGCTTCGATCCGGCTGACATCGAGAATGTCACCGACCAGCTCAAGCAGGCCGCGTGCGGCATCGGTGGCCACCTCGATGGCCATGCGGTCGAGGACACCTTGGCCCGCCTTGCGCTGGGCCAGTTCAAGCATGCCCAGCACGGCGTGCAGCGGGGTGCGGATTTCATGGCTCATGGTGGTGAGAAAATCCGTCTTGGCCTGGTTCGCCGCCTCAGCCTCGCGGCGCGCCCGTGCCGCCTCTCGCTGCAGACGGCGCAGGTAACGGATCCATACCAGCGCCAGCAACAGCAGGCCCAAGGCCGCCGCGAAGCCTCCCAGGATCTTGCCACGATAGCGTGACCAGACCCCGTCCCCCACGAT
The DNA here is from genome assembly GCF_014268985.1 of Pseudomonas sp. RW10S2. Classification (NCBI taxonomy): domain Bacteria; kingdom Pseudomonadati; phylum Pseudomonadota; class Gammaproteobacteria; order Pseudomonadales; family Pseudomonadaceae; genus Pseudomonas; species Pseudomonas sp. RW10S2. Next base: position 4,883 of record NZ_JABWRO010000044.1, read on the forward strand.
CAGCGGGTTGCGCCAGCGGCGCACCAGGGCATCGGTTTCCTGTGGGGAGAGGCTGAGCAGAGCCTTGTTCAGGATGCTCTGCAACTCCTGCTCGCCGCGCGCCGTGGCCAACGCAAAGTGAGCCGGTGGCAAGGATACGCTGGCCGCGATCTTCACCCGCCCCGGGTACCATCGAGCGATCATCGGCCGCGCATCGTCGTAGGTCAGCACCGCCGCGCTCACCTGACCGCGGGCGACCGCGTGCAGGGCCTCCAGCGCCCCGTCATAGGCTTGCAAGCGGATACGCGGGTAGCGCTGGGCCAGGAGGTCCGGCACGGCACTGCCCAGGATCACGCCAAGTCGGTGCCCCTCCAGCCCGGCCAGGCTCGCGGGGCCGGGGGCGTCTTCACGTGTCACCAGCACCCTTGACGCACTCAGGTAAGCCCGACTGAAACTCAGCTCGCGGGCCCGTTGCGGGCTGTAGGCCAAACCGGCAATCACTTGCGCACGCCCTTGACGTACCCACTCGATCATCTGCTCGATAGTGCCTGTGCCCTGCACCTCGAAACGCAACCCGGTGCGCTGGCTGACCCATTGCAGGATGTCCAGGCTAAGCCCCTGCAGCCCCGCCTTGGCATCGCGATAGCTCAGGGGTAGCAACTGTTCGTCCAGCACCACCTTGACCACAGGATTGTCAGCGATCCAGCGCTGCTCGGAAGTGCTCAACTGCAAGGCCGCAGGATCGTAGGCCGCCATTACCAAAGGGCTCCAGCGTCGGCGGATCTGCTCATGCTGGGGCTCGCCAAGGCTGGCGAGGGCGTCATCGACCAGGGCCGCCAGCGGTCCGGTCGAGTCGAGCATGGCAAAACCGATCGCTTGTGAATCCAGGTCTGCGTGACCGACCGCCTCGACCCCGAACAGCTGACTGCGCCCCAGCAGGTAGCGCCCTTTGAGGCCATCCCCGATGTACACATCGGCCTGGCCCAGTACCAGCGCGGCCATGGCACTGAACGGCGAGGCATGCCACTGGACCTGCGCCAGCGGGTAGACCGCCAGAACCTGCTCCAGTGGGCGATAACCTTCAACCATGGCCAGGCGTATACCGGGCTCATGCCCTGGACCAGGTACGCTGGTCGGCCGAGCCGCCATCAGCATGGGCCGATCCTCGGCATAGGGGTGCGACAAGCGCAGCCCCGCATCCTGGGCCTGGCGCGCAGTCACCGAGCCGACCAGGTCGACGCGTGCATCACGCAACGCTGCAAAGGCTTCATCCTGCGAGGCAAACACCTGCACCTCGACCGGCAGGCGCAAACGCGCCGCCACCAGGCTGGCGTAGTCGGCAGTGATGCCCTCATAGGTCTGGCCAGTGCCCAGCAGGTCGAAAGGGGGATCGTGTCGTTCGACGATACCCAGGCGCAACCGCCCTCGCTCCCACAACCAGCGCAGGGCGTCTTGTGTCGGCTCGATGGTCGGCCCCTCCAGGACAACCCACGAATGCAACTGGGTGGCAGCCGCCACTGGCGGGGCGATCAGGCACAACAGCAGTGCCAGCGACAGGGCTCGCCCGAGCACTGGACAGCTCTAGATCAGCAGGTTGCGGCGGGCGAAATCCGCGAGATCGATGAGCGAACGGACCCGCAGCTTTTCCAGCAGACGGCTCTTGTAGGTGCTGATGGTCTTGTTGCTCAGCAACATCGCATCGCCAATTGCCTTGTTGCTCAAGCCCCTGGCCAACTGCTGCAGAACCATCAGTTCACGGTCGGTGAGGCTGGCGATGCACTGTGCCTCGCTGGCCTTGAGATCCTGCCGGTGCACCGAGCTGAGCGTCACCTGCGGAAAGTAGGTGTAACCGGAAAGCACCGCGCGCACCGCCTTGTTCAGTTCGCCAAGATCATCGGTCTTGGACACGTAGCCCGCAGCGCCGGCCTGCATGCAACGCAGCGAATAGGCCTCGGCCAGTTGCGAGGTGAGGATCAGCGACTTGGCCGGGTGCTCCAGGCTGCGCATCCGGGCGATCACCTCCAGGCCATCCAGGCCCGGCATGGTGATGTCCAGGATCACCAGGTCCACCGGTTCCTGACGCATCAACCGCAGTGCATCGATACCATTGTCCGCCTGCCCGACGACCTCCAGCCGTTCCTGGCGCAACAGCATGCACACGGTCGAGCGGATGAAAGGGTGGTCGTCGACCACCAGTACCCTGCTCATGCTCGTTCCTCGCTCGTCATGTCCATGGACTACAACTCGGCATCGAAAACGACGGTAACCAGGCCAGTGTAGGTGCTTCCGGCATTGGCCAGCATGCCGCGTACCTGATCGGATTCGATGGCGAAGTGCAACTGCCCGGGGCGGTTCGCCACCGGCTGTACCGATTCGAACTGCACTGCCATGGCGCGCCCCGTGGGTAGCGGCAGTCGCTGCACCGCGCCGCCCCCATGCTGGATCCCGCCAGGCAGGCTGAGTGCCACTCCCAGGTCGGCCTGATGGCTGGCGGCATCTCGGATCGCGCACTGCGTACCACTGTCGTACTGGCACAGCTTGTAGACCTTGAACGGGCCGGTCGACCACACCCGAAAAGGCAGGTCGCGATAAAGCCGCTGTGGAACCCGACCACCGCCCAGCCATGCCTGCCAGCCGCCCCGGGGCTCGAGCACGGCACGGTCGGAGCCTGGGGGAAACTCGAACACGAAGGCATGCTGCACATCCAGTTCGAAATTGACGGTCAGGGTATCGCCGCTGAGCGCCGACACCCCATTTCCGAAGTCGAAGTCCATGCCCGGGCCTATGCGGTAGGTGGTGGAGCCTCGATAGGTGCCAGAACGCAGGCGGTAAGGCGGTGGCAGGTCGAGTTGGAAGGCGACGCTGGTTTCCTGTACGTCGAGGTTCTGGCTGAAGCCCGCAGCAGCGTAACCACCATCTGCAGTGCAGGCACCCGGCGAGATCGGATCGCCGATGCGCCAGAGGTAGGAGACGAGGGCCGGACGGAACTGCGATACGCTGCCGATACTGCTGCAGCCGCCCTCCGGCGTGGCCTGATAAAGCGTATGTCGATTGAGATTCGCGCCGAGCACGCGCTGGCTGAGCGCGGTCCATTCGAACACCATGCGCCGGGATTCGAGCCCGTCGTCCGAGCGCACCTCGATCTCCCGTCGAGCAGGAACCTTGACGAAAAAGGTATCGCGCACATCCGAAGCTGTCCGGATCGTGGTCTTGGTATAGGTGATAGGCAGGGTGACGGTCATCTGGTTACGGCAAGTCGAACCCCAGCTCTGGCAGAGCCCTCCAGGCGGCGTAGTATTCTCGAACCGTCCCGACCCACCGCCATGGTATTTTGCAGTCAAGGTCACCTCCAGGGCAGGGACCACCGGTGCGACGAGCAGCATGAGCCATAGCCAGGTGCCACCGACATGCGCAAGGCGACCGCGTCCTGCAAGGCGGCTCATCCTTCCACCACGACATCGCGGCGTTCGGCCCCTTCATGCAGGTCGAAGCGATGTTCCTTTTCCACATGGCCATTGAATTGTCGGCTACGCCCCGGCAACAAGTGATGCTTCGTGGCCGCATCACAGGTCTGCGCCGACGCGTGGCATTGACGGAAACGATCCAGGACCACACTGGCGTTGCCGGCGTTGGTCACCTCCAGTTGACCACCCTGGCGGCGGATCCGGGTATCGAAGCGTGGCTGCTGCGGACGTACGAACAGCAGCGAGCCGTAACCGGCCAGCAGGTTGACCCCGGCCTGCAAGTGCTCACGGTAGCTGCGCGCCTGTTGTTCATCGACGGCAAAGTCATCGCCGCGCTCAGGCAGCACCGGTAAAAAGCGCAGGCGGTAATAGCGCTCCTGGTCTCGCGGGCCGCGATAGAGCAGGCGCACAGCCTGCATTCCACCAGCCGGCACGATCAGCCGCGCGGGGCTGACCACCAGCCCTCGCTGCTCGAGCGCCAATCCATCGGTCGCGACTTCACGGGCTTGACCGTCGGCGTCGTACACCAGCTCCACAACGCTGATCTTGACGAAGGCGGTGGTATCGCCACCATTGCGCACCCGTTTCAGCAGGGTGCTGCGATCACCTTCGAGGTAGTCGTAGAGGCCACCGATATTCAGTTCGGGGGCCGCGTGAAGTGACAGCGGCAGCGCCAGCAGCAGGGCCATCAGGCTACGGATACCCATGCGATAAATCTCCATATATTCAATAGGATATTAGGGGGGCGTCGATCACGTGACCATGCAGCGATGCGAACGACACTTCCCAAAACGTGATGAGAAACCTCCTACAAAAAGCAGGAAAAACTGCTCTTCCCTTCAACTGCCTGTATCCATGCCCGCCCTGCTCTCGCCTGCCAGCTCGCCACGCCGGCACTGCTGGTCGCCAGCCAGCAATACGTCGCCTTCACGTACCAGCCGCGAGGTGTCCAGCGCCAGCAGACAGACTGCGGCCCCCTTGAGACGCACTTCGAGGGTCGGTGTCGACTCGCTCATTTCCACAGCGAAGAAACCATCGACTTCGGTGACACTGCGGCTGGCGTCATTGATCACCTGCGCGCCACGCAGAGGCTGGCCCTTGTCGTCGAATAACCGCCCCAGCACCATGACCGTGCGCATCACCCGCAACTGGCGATAAGCGATACCCCCTCGGTTGAGGTGGTAATCCAGGCTGGCGGGCTGGATCAGCGCCGCCGTCGCGTCGACACCGTCGAAATCGAACTGCACGCTGCCAGGCTTGTAGGCCGCGACCGGTATCACGTTACGCCCGGGGCGCAGGAGTGACGTGGTGCCATTGGGGTCGTCGGCGTGCAGTTTCAGGTCGGGCAAGTCACTGTCGACGTCGACGATCAGGCCCGCCTGATGCGGCAGGTACTGGCCGCTCAGGGCGACTTTGCCGCCCCCAATCGCGAGCAGGCTCTCCAGGTTCACCCCACCACTGAACTCGCCGTTGTAGGAGGATTGCTGCACGTAGGCATCGCCATGCATCACCTCACTTTCGAACTGGGTATCGCCGCCGAGCCCCACGCCATAGCGGTCGGCACTCATCGTTGCACCGACACTGCGCAGCGGCCCGAGCTCGAGGTCTTGCTGGTAGGCCAGCGAGGTGTTGACGTCGCGCCCGCCGTCGCGAGACGTGCGGGTGCCGACGGTCGCCGACAAACGCCGCCCCTTGCCGCCTCCCAGGCTCATGCTCAAGGCTAGGTTGACCCCGCGGCTGCGTGACTCGCCGGTGGCCAGCGTACCGGGACGGTCGAACACCGACAGCCGCCAGTTGGCATCGGAACCGAACAGCCGCCCGTAGTACGACCACCCCAGGTCCAAGCCCACGCCCTCGCTGCCTCCGCGGCTGTGCGACAGCCGCAGATTGGCAGTGTGGCGCGGGTCCAGGCGCTGGCTCAGCGACACCGAGGTCTGCCGGGTCGACTGCGCCGCATGAGGGCGCTGGGTGGTCGTCTCGGGGGCGAGCCAGGAGCGGCTGTGGCTGGCCACCAGGGAGGTGCGCTCGAAGTTGCCGACGGCCTGCAGGTCGTAGCCGTTGCCATAGCCCCGGGCCTGATAGAGGTTGCCATACAGCTTGAAGCGCTCGTGCACATCCCAGTCCAGCGAGGTGCCGAACTGCTGCTGCTCATCGATCTGCTGCACGGAAACCCCCACCACTGCGCGTGGATGCAAGAGGTAGTTGGCCAGGACGCCGCCACTGAGGCTGTCGTCATGCTCGCGTGACCAGTTGCTCAGCACGCTGCTCTGTCGTCCCAGGTAGACGTTGTAGCGCCAACGTCCGCCGCGGCTGCTCCAGTTGCTGGGTTTGTAGATGAATGCCTGGTCGCGCGAGGTGACCTGGCCATCCTCGACCAGACGCACCTCGACCTCGTAGATGCCACCGGGCAGCACACGAGTGTCCAGGGTCTGCAAGCCAGGCTGCACAGGCTGGCTGTTGATCAGCACACCGTTGCGGTAGATCTCGACGATCGCCGGCCGGTCAGGGGTGAAGTAGATCGGGGTGGCGCTGGGCATGCCGGTGTCCAGGATCAACCCATCGCTGCTGCCGAACATCACCCCCAGCGTGGTGTCGGCGCTGGCCCCGTTCAGCCTTGGCTGGCGCGTCAGGCCCTGGGCGCTCGGGGTGAAGTAGCCGAGCCGGTAGAAGTGATCTTCGACCAGGCGTTCGGCATACAGCTGCTCGACGTGATAGCGGGTCGAGGCGTCGGCCTCGCTGCCACGGTCGAGTTGTCCGTCGGCCAGGGCGGTCCAGTGGCCGATGCTGCCCTGGCCTTGTAATGCAAAGCGCCCCGTGCCGCCGCGTCCATCACCGACCAGATTGAGCTGATTGCGCAGCAGCAGGCCTGTGCTTCCCTGCTCTGGCGGTCGATGAAAGCGAGGTGCCTGCCCGGCGCTTTCGGCCTGCAGGGTGAGCAAAGACAACTGCGAGTTGACCAGGCTGTAGTGCACGGCCTGAAGCCCGTCGGGACAATCCTGAAGACAATCGCCCAGCGGTCGCGGTCGTGCCAGACGCTCCTGCCAGCGCTGGCGCAGGCTTTCGGGCTCGCGGCTCTCGTCGGTCTCGGTGAACTCGAGCAGTTGCACCTGCTCGTCACGCCCCAGTACCACCAGGGCGTCACCCAGGTAGCGGCCGTCCAGGTCCACCCGCACCGCCAGCGGCACATCGAAGAAGTGCCCCTCGAACTCGCGGGGCAAACCCTCGACCCGCCCCAGGGTCGCAGTGGCAGCAAGGCCAACCCGGGGCATCAAGGCGATGCAGGCGCCCACGAGCAGGCAATGGCGGAGCGCGACAGGGATAGGCTGAAAGATTGACATAGGCATCATGGCAGGCAATGCCCGCCCGGCCCTGACAAGCAGCAGACAGAGGCGGCAACGGGCAATGGAAAGCAGGGAGTGGGCGAATCAGGGGATGGCGGTTTCGAACATCATGCTCACCAGCCCCTGGTAGCTGCCGGGCACATAGCCGCCGGCTGGCGCGGCTTGAGCCGCGATCTCGAAACCGACCACCGCACCCGGCGCCGCCTGGGCTGCGCTGATGACTTCGGTGGAGGTGGTGCTGAGCGTGGTGCCGGCCACCGACACATCCAGGCCGATGCTGTTCACCCCGTCGCTGACCGCCGCCGGCGACACCAGGTAGGCGGTGATCGGGCCGACGGTGCTCTTGACCTGCAACTGCTTGCGGATCGGCTGCAGTTCGCTGCGGAACGAGTTCCAGGCCATTTCCTGCGGGTCGTTCATCCAGTTGCCGCCCACCGGCTCGACGAAGAAGGCATCGGTAGGCACCTGCGCGGTGACCTGGACCTGCTTTTCGATAGGGTCGACGGCATATGCCGATGCGGCGGTGAACAGCGCGAGGGGCAGGGTCATGAACAGACGTTTCATGAGGAAATCTCCTTGAAGTAATGAGGCGGAATAACGCTTGACTGCGTCACCTGGCCCATTATTCGCGGAGTAATCGACGCATTAACTCAGACCCTTCCCAGCGATCTTGGGAAATTTCCCAGGGATAGGAAAATGCCATCAGCCAGAAACGACGACGCCCCGGCAGGCGGGGCGTCGTACTCGGCATCAACGATCAGTGGGAAACCGCACCACTGGCACCCAGGCCGGTCTGCGAGCGAACGAACTGCGGGTAGAACAGTGCACGTTCGTCATCGGCAGCCTTGGACTTGTCGGTGACCGAGAAGAACCAGATACCCGCGAAGGCGATGATCATGGAGAACAGCGCCGGGTACTCGTACGGATAGATGGCTTTTTCGTGACCGAGGATCTGCACCCAGATGGTCGGGCCGAGGATCATCAGGCCAACCGCGCTGATCAGGCCCATCCAGCCGCCGATCATGGCGCCGCGGGTGGTCAGCTTCTTCCAGTACATCGAGAGCAGCAGTACCGGGAAGTTGCAGCTTGCGGCGATGGAGAAGGCCAGGCCGACCATGAAGGCGATGTTCTGCTTCTCGAACAAGATGCCCAGGCCGATCGCCAGGACGCCCAGGGCGACGGTGGTGATCTTCGACACGCGGATCTCGTCCTTGTCGTTGGCCTTGCCCTTGCGCCAGACGCTGGCGTACAGGTCGTGGGAAACCGCCGAAGCGCCTGCCAGGGTGAGGCCGGCCACCACGGCGAGGATGGTGGCGAAGGCCACCGCCGAGATGAAGCCGAGGAAGATACTGCCACCCACGGCATCGGCCAGGTGCACCGCCGCCATGTTGTTACCGCCCAGCAGGGCGCCAGCGGCGTCCTTGAAGTCGGGGTTGGTGCTGACCAGCAGGATGGCGCCGAAGCCGATGATGAAGGTCAGGATGTAGAAGTAACCGATGAAACCGGTGGCATACAGCACGCTCTTGCGCGCTTCCTTGGCGTCGCTGACGGTGAAGAAGCGCATCAGGATGTGCGGCAGGCCCGCGGTGCCGAACATCAGCGCCAGGCCCAGCGAGAAGGCCGAGATCGGGTCCTTGACCAGGCCGCCCGGGCTCATGATCGCTTCGCCCTTGGCATGTACCTTGATGGCCTCGGAGAACAGGGTGTTGAAGTCGAAGCCCACGTGCTTCATCACCATCAGCGCCATGAAGCTGGCACCGGAGAGCAGCAGCACGGCCTTGATGATCTGCACCCAGGTCGTGGCCAGCATGCCACCGAACAGCACGTACAGGCACATCAGGATGCCGACCAGGATCACCGCGACGTGATAGTCCAGGCCGAACAGCAGCTCGATCAACTTGCCGGCACCGACCATCTGCGCGATCAGGTAGAAGGCCACCACCACCAGCGAGCCCGAGGCCGACAGGGTGCGGATCTCTTTCTGACCGAGGCGATAGGAGGCGACGTCGGCGAAGGTGTACTTGCCCAGGTTGCGCAGGCGCTCGGCGATCAGGAACAGGATGATCGGCCAGCCGACAAGGAAACCGATCGAGTAGATCAGGCCATCGTAGCCGGAGGTGAACACCAGGGCGGAAATCCCCAGGAAAGAGGCCGCCGACATGTAGTCACCGGCAATTGCCAGGCCGTTCTGGAAACCGGTGATGCGCCCGCCCGCCGCGTAGTAATCCGACGCCGACTTGTTGCGCTTGGAGGCCCAGTAGGTGATCCCCAGGGTGAAGCAGACAAAGGCCAGGAACATGATGATCGCCGACATGTTCAACGGCTGTTTCTGCACCGCGCCGCTGATTGCATCGGCAGCCCACACGGCGGGTGCAAAGGCACCGCAGGCCAGTACGGCCAGGGTTTTGGCGTGTCGAATCATTGCTGCGCCTCCTTCAGGATCGCCTTGTTCAGCTCATCGAATTCACCGTTGGCACGACGCACGTAGATGGCGGTGAGGACGAAGGCCGAGAGGATCAGGCCTACCCCCAGGGGAATGCCCCAGGTGATGGACGAGCCGGGGCTGAGCTTGGCGCCGAGTATCTGCGGGCCATAGGCGATGAGCAGGATGAAGCCGCAGTAGAGGCCGAGCATGATCGCCGAAAGGAGCCAGGCGAAACGTTCACGTTTGGTGACCAGCTCCTTGAAGCGCGGACTTTCTTGTATCGATCGGTAGATGCTGTCGTTCATTGTTTTTGTCCTAGCAGCAACACAGTAAGGGGAGAACCCGCCTTAACTTTATGCTGCCGGTGGACGCCAACCAGACGACCTTAGTCTTAGATGCAACAGTCTTTTACCGTTTGGGTAACAAAGTCAGGGCCAATGCGCACTTTGTGGGAGCGGGTTTACCCGCGCAAAGTACCCACTGGCCCCATCGGTTATTTACCCGTCCACTCCTTGACCCGCTCCGGATGCTTGGCCACCCAGTCCTTGGCCGCCGCTTCAGGCTTGGCGCCCTCCTGAATGGCCAGCATCACCTCGCCAATCTCGTCCTTGGACTGCCACTGGAACTTCTTGAGGAACTCGGCCACTTCCGGCGCCTTGCTCGCCAACTCCTTGCTGCCAATACTGTTGACGGTTTCGGCCGCGCCATAGACGCCTTTCGGATCTTCGAGGAACTTGAGCTTCCATTTGGCGAACATCCAGTGCGGCACCCAGCCGGTCACCGCGATCGACTGCTGCTTGGCATAGGAACGGCCAAGTTCCGCCGTCATCGCTGCGCCCGAACTTGCCGTCAGCTTGTAGCCGGTGAGGTCGTAGTCCTTGATCGCCTGCTCGGTCTTGAGCATCACCCCGGAGCCTGCGTCGATACCCACGATCTTCTGCTTGAAGCTGCTATCGGTCTTGAGATCGGCAATGCTGTTGGCCTTGACGTACTCAGGCACGATCAGGCCGATCTTGGCATCCTTGAAGTTCGGGCCGAAGTCGACCACGTTATCCTTGTTCTTGCTCCAGTACTCGCCGTGGGTCACCGGCAGCCAGGCCGAGAGCATGGCGTCGAGCTTGCCGGTCGCCACCCCCTGCCACATGATACCGGTGGCCACCGCCTGCAGCTTCACGTCGTAGCCAAGTTTCTGCTTGATCACTTCGGCGGCCACGTTGGTGGTCGCGACACTGTCGGCCCACCCGTCCACGTAACCGATGCTTACTTCCTTGGCCATGGCCTGTGCAGCACCCATGGTCAAGACCAGGGCGCCAGTCACGCCCAGGAAACGTCGCATTCTTGTAGTAGTCGCCATCAAAGCATCCCCTCGTCAGGTCTTGGAGATTGCATCATCAACCTGCAACACAGTGCGACCTGCTCCGTCAGCGACCTTTACCCAACGATAAGCGACAGCACTTGGCCATTAGCGTCATCCACGCGCAGGGTTCTGCGCGATCCTTGCATGCCAAACTGTTGGCGCCGGGCTACTATCAGCGACTCTGAACCGATGACCCGCGCCAGACGATGGACCGCTCGATGCCAAGCACGCCCCGCACCACCCTCCTCTACCTGATCACCTGCCTGTTCGCCGTGCTCGGTCTCGGTGCACTCTGGTATGGCCTGGGCAAGCCGGTGCACCTGCCCGATGCGGCCAGCCCGACGCACAAGTTGCAGTGCGCTTCCTACACCCCCTTCGACAAGGACCAATCACCCTTCGACCAGCCGTTTCGCCTGCGCCCTGCGCGCATGGACGCCGACCTGGCATTGCTGGCCGAGCGTTTCCAGTGCATCCGCACCTATTCGATGACCGGGCTGGAGGCGATTCCGGCGCTGGCGCGCAAGCACGGCCTGAAGGTGATGCTCGGTGCCTGGGTCAACGCCAACCCGGTGGATACCGACAAGGAGGTCGCGCTGCTGATCGAGGCGGCCAACGCCAACCCGGACGTGGTCAGCGCAGTGATCGTCGGCAACGAAGCGCTGCTGCGCAAGGAAGTCACAGGCCAACGCCTGGCCGAACTGATCACCCGGGTGAAACGCCAGGTGACGGTCCCGGTCACTTACGCCGATGTCTGGGAGTTCTGGCTCCAGCACCCGGAAGTGGCGCCGGCGGTGGACTTCCTGACCATCCACCTGCTGCCCTACTGGGAGGACGATCCACGCGCGATCGAGGACGCCCTCGCGCATGTCGCCGAGGTGCGCCAGGTGTTCGGCAATCGCTTTGCGCCCAAGGACGTCATGATCGGCGAGACCGGCTGGCCCAGCGAAGGCCGGCAACGCGAGACCGCAGAACCAAGCCGGGTCAACGAGGCGCGCTTCATTCGTGGCTTCGTCGCGATGGCCGAGGCCAACGGCTGGCGCTACAACCTGATCGAAGCGTTCGACCAGCCCTGGAAACGCGCCAGCGAAGGCGCCGTGGGCGGTTACTGGGGGCTGTACGACGCTGATCGGCAGGACAAAGGCGTGCTCGAAGGGCCCGTCAGCAACCTGCCACTGTGGCCACAGTGGTGGCTGGTCAGCACCTTGCTGGTGTTGGCGACCCTGGGGCTGGCCGGGCGCCCGGCGCATGCCCGTGCGGCATTGCTGCTGCCGCTGCTGGCGGCAGTCGGCGCGGGCAGCCTGGGGCTGTGGGGCGAGCTGATGCGCACCAATGCACGCTTTGCCGCCGAGTGGCTGTGGGCGGCAGGGCTGGCAGGCCTGAACCTGCTGGTACTGGCCCATGCCGCGCTGGCCCTGGCCCGACGCGAAGGCTGGCGCGAGCGGTTGTTCGTCTGGCTTGAGGCTCGAGCAGGCTGGTGGCTGCTGGCAGCGGGGTTCGCAGCGGCGGTGAGCATGCTGGCAATGGTCTTCGACCCGCGCTATCGCAGCTTCCCCAGTGCAGCGCTGCTGCTGCCGGCCCTGGTGTACCTGCTGCGGCCGGTTGCGGCGCGCAGGGCCGAGGTGGCGCTGCTGGCGTTCATCATCGGCGCGGGGATTGCGCCGCAGTTGTATCAGGAAGGGCTGCACAACCATCAGGCCTGGGCCTGGTTGGCGGTCAGTGTGCTGATGGTCGCTGCCCTTTGGCGCAGTTTGCGCAGGGCTTGAGACGGCGGTGTTCTTTCCGCGGGCTTGCCTGCGAAAAGAACACCCGCAAAAACCTGCTAGCTGGAAACCCTGACCAACCTCAACCCCGCCAGAACCACCGCAAACACCGCCAGACTGGCCGTGTACAACACCAGCGCCGGCACCCCAGCCACCAGCGCCAGCACCGCCCCCCACCAACCAAGCCGTCCCGGCAGCACCTGGCACAGCAAGGCCAGCCCCAACGCCACCCAGCCGATCACCTGGAAGTGAATCCACAACCCCAGCAGCGACCGCGCCTGGCACTGCCAGTGCTCGCCAGGCACCGCGCACAGGCCTACCCACTGCCCGTCTTCCATCAGGCCGAAACGCACGCCATAACTGGCCGCCAGCCACAACGGCAAAAACAGCAGCAAGGCAACGACAGGCCACGAACGAATCATGTACAGCTCCAGAAAATGTAACCGGCGCTCAGGATAATCCCCCAGGCTTGCCGCGCAAGGCAAAATGGCTCGGTTCGGCTAATGTCGAGAAAGCGGTCATTGCCGCAGCGGCCAACTTCGCGGCAACATCCGCAACAATAAAGGACAGCGCACAAGGCAACTTTGCCTAGGGCGCGATGGTCCTAGCTCCACATTGCCTTGCCGTTCTCCCGGGGGACTCTCCATGCTTCGACCGTTGCGCCTCGTCGGCCTGCTGTGCGGCCTGTTTCTGGCTGCGGCCGCTTCCGCGCGGGACATAGACCCCGCCACCTATGGCTATCCCTTGACCAATCCGTTCGAGGCGACCATTGCCACTACGCCGCCCGACCAGCGCCCGACGCTGCCCAGCGACGACGATATCAACCAGTCCGACTACAGCTTGAACCTGCGCCCGGAGCGCGAATTCACCCTGCCGGACAACTTCTGGCCGGTGAAAAAGCTCCGCTACCGCCTGGCACGCCAGGACCACGAAGCGCCCTTGGTGTTCATCATCGCAGGCACCGGCGCGCCCTACAGCAGCACCATCGCCGAATACCTGAAAAAACTGTTCTACCAGGCGGGCTACCACGTGGTGCAGCTGTCTTCTCCCACCAGCTGGGACTTCATGAGCGCCGCCTCACGCTTCGCCACACCGGGCGTAAGCCGCGAGGATGCCGAAGACCTGTACCGGGTCATGCAAGCCGTACGCGCCCAGCACCCGCGCCTGCCGGTCAGCGAGTTCTACCTCACCGGCTACAGCCTCGGCGCCCTGGATGCCGCGTTCGTCAGCCACCTGGACGAAACCCGGCGCAGCTTCAACTTCAAGCGCGTGCTGCTGCTCAACCCGCCGGTGAACCTGTACACCTCGATCAACAACCTCGACAAACTGGTGCAGACCCAGGTCAAGGGCATCGACCGCAGCACCACGTTCTACGAACTGATGCTGGAAAAACTCACTCGCTACTTCCAGGACAAGGGCTACATCGACCTCAATGACGCCCTGCTCTACGACTTCCAGAAATCACGCCAGCACCTGTCCAACGAACAGATGGCCATGCTGATCGGCACCTCGTTCCGCTTCTCGGCAGCCGACATCGCCTTCACTTCCGACCTGATCAACCGCCGCGGCCTGATCATCCCGCCGAAGTTCCCGATCACCGAAGGCAGCAGCCTCACGCCGTTCTTCAAACGTGCCCTGCAATGCGACTTCGACTGCTACCTGACCGAGCAGGTGATCCCCATGTGGCGTGCGCGCACCGATGGCAACAGCCTGCTGCAACTGATCGACCAGGTCAGCCTGTACGCCTTGGCCGACTACCTGCGCGACAGCCCGAAGATCGCCGTGATGCACAACGCCGACGACGTGATCCTCGGCCCCGGCGACATCGGTTTCCTGCGCAAGGTGTTTGGCGACCGGCTGACCCTTTATCCACACGGCGGCCATTGCGGCAACCTCAACTACCGCGTCAATGCCGACGCCATGCTGGAGTTCTTCCGTGGCTGACAGACTCGTACTTGCCCTCGCCCTGCTCGTCAGCACCAGTGCCCTGGCAGCAGAAACCGCACCGCGTACCAGCGTGATCGAAGCCGATGTGGTCGACACGCCGAGCGTGGAGTCGGACGGTTTCCTCGACCCGCTGCGCGAGCTGAAATTCAACCCAGGCCTCGACCAGCGCGAGTTCGAACGCTCCACCCTGGCCGCGTTGAACGTCTACGACCCGCTGGAATCGATGAACCGGCGCATCTACCACTTCAACTATCGCTTCGACCAATGGGTGTTCCTGCCGGCGGTCGATGGCTACCGCTACATCACCCCGCACTTCGTGCGCACCGGGGTGAGCAACTTCTTCAACAACCTGGGGGATGTGCCCAACCTGTTCAACAGTGTGTTGCAGCTCAAGGTCAAACGCTCGGCGGAGATCACTGCGCGCCTGATGTTCAACACCCTCATCGGCGTGGGTGGGTTGTGGGATCCGGCGACCAAGATGGGGCTGCCACGCCAGAGCGAGGATTTCGGCCAGACCCTGGGCTTCTATGGCGTTCCGGAAGGCCCGTACATCATGCTGCCGATCCTCGGACCCTCGAACCTGCGCGACACCACGGGCCTGGTTGTGGACTACGTGGGCGAGCGCGAGGCGAATTTCCTCAACGTCGCCGAGGTCAGTACCGACCACCCGGAAATCTTCCTGCTGCGCGCGATCGACCGGCGCTACACCACCAATTTCCGCTATGGCCAGACCAACTCGCCGTTCGAGTACGAGAAGGTGCGCTACGTCTATACCCAGGCGCGCAAGTTGCAGATTTCAGAGTGAGTGCGGCGGGGCCGCCCTGCGGCCTCAGCCCACCAATCCTAGAAACTGCTGCAACTCCCGGCGCTTGGCCAGGGCATCGCTGCGCCCCAGTTCGATCAGCTCACTGCAGTAGCTCGCCTCGAACAACAGGTAGCTGAGTACACCGGCCCCGCTGGTCCTGGTCGCTCCGGGCCCGCGCAGGAACAGGCGCAACGCCGCTGGCAACTCGCGCCGATGACGTGCCGCGATCTCGTCCAGCGGCTGGCTGGGCGCCACCACCAGGACTTCGATCGGCGCCAGGCCCAGACGGCGGGCGTCCAGATGTGCAGGCATCAGGTGGCTCAGGTGATTCAGGCGCTGCAACAACTCGATATCGTCCTCGAGGCTGTCGATGAAGGTACTGTTGAGCATGTGCCCGCCAATCTGCGCCAGGCTCGGCTGCTGCCCGCTGAACACCCGCGCACTGTGCATCGGCGGCGCGGGGCGCTGCGGGTTACCGCTGACCCCCACCACAAGTACGCGGCTGGCACCCAGGTGCAACGCCGGGCTGATCGGCGCAGACTGACGCACCGCGCCGTCACCGAAGTACTCGTCACCCAGGCGCACCGGGGCGAACAGCAACGGGATGGCCGAGCTGGCCAGCAGGTGCTCGACGCTCAGCGCGGTGGGCACACCGATACGCCGGTGCCGCAGCCAGGGCTCGATCGCTTCGCCGCCTTGATAGAAGGTCACCGCCTGGCCGGACTCGTAGCCAAAGGCGGTTACGGCCACCGCGCGCAGTTGCTCGCTGGCCAGGGCATGGTGGATGCCGTCCAGGTCCAGATGCGCCTTGAGCAGCGCTCGCAACGGGCTGCTGTCGAGCAGCGCCACCGGCATCTGCCGACCCAGACCCAGCAGGCTATGGCTGACGAAACGGCTGGCCTGACGCACGACCCCGGGCCAGTCGCTGCGCAGCACAAGGTGGCTGCGAAAGTTCTGCCAGAAGCGGGTCAGGCGCTGCACCGAATCGCCAAAGCGGGTGGCACCGCTGGCCAGGGTCACGGCGTTGATGGCCCCGGCGGAGGTGCCGACGATGACCGGGAAGGGGTTGGGCGCGCCAGCTGGCAGCAGCTCGGCGATGCCGGCGAGCACGCCGACCTGGTAGGCAGCGCGGGCGCCGCCGCCGGAGAGGATCAGGCCAGTGGTCGGGGGTGGGGCCATCGGTTCCTTCCTGGTTTGTCGGTTTTGTCAGGATCGGCCCCTTCGCGGGCAATTCGGGGCGCGAAAGGGCCTGCAGCCATTACCCCGGATCAGCGCTTCTTCTTGTCGTACAGCCGCGGCGCCCCTTCGGGCCGAGACTTGAAGCGCCGGTGCGCCCACAGGTACTGCTCGGGGCACTCGCGCAGCACACTCTCGACCCACTGGTTGATGCGCAGACAGTCGGCCTCCTCGCTCTCCCCCGGGAAGTCCTCGAGTGGCGCATGCACCACCAGACGATAGCCGCTGCCATCTTCCAGGCGTTTCTGGGTGAACGGAATCACCCTCGCCTTGCCCAGCCGGGCGAACTTGGTGGTCGCAGTCACCGTCGCGGCGGGAATGCCGAACAGCGGCACGAACAGGCTCTGCTTGGTGCCGTAGTCCTGGTCCGGGGCGTACCAGATCGCCCGCCCGCCGCGCAGCAGCTTGAGCATGCCTCGCACGTCCTCGCGTTCCACCGCCAGGGAGTCGAGATTGTGCCGCTCGCGACCGCGCCGCTGGATGAAGTCGAACACCGGGTTGCCGTGCTCGCGGTACATGCCATCGATGGTGTGCTCCTGCCCAAGCAGGGCCGCGCCGATCTCCAGCGTGGTGAAATGCACCGCCATGAGGATGGCGCCCTGGCCGTCACGCTGGGCTGCCTGCAGGTGCTCCAGACCTTCGATGTGCGCCAGGCGGGCAAGCCTGGCTTTGGGCCACCACCAGCTCATGGCCATTTCAAAGAAGGCGATGCCGGTGGAGGCGAAGTTTTCCTTCAGCAGGCGCTGCCGTTCGTCGCCGGACAGTGCCGGGAAACACAGCTCCAGATTGCGCGCGGCAATACGCCGACGCTCGCCGGCCAGGCGATACATCACGGCGCCCAGGGCGCTGCCGAGCCGCAGCAAGGCTCGGTAAGGCAACTGCACGACCAGCCACAGCAGGCCCAGGCCGAGCCACAGGCCCCAGAAACGCGGATGGAGGAAGTAGGGACGAAAACGCGGACGATCCATTGAAGCTTCCGGTAGGACAAAGGCCTGGCATTCTACAACCTTTGGCCGCAGGTTGCGGCCAAT
This sequence comes from Pseudomonas sp. RW10S2, assembly GCF_014268985.1. Taxonomy (NCBI): domain Bacteria; kingdom Pseudomonadati; phylum Pseudomonadota; class Gammaproteobacteria; order Pseudomonadales; family Pseudomonadaceae; genus Pseudomonas; species Pseudomonas sp. RW10S2. The sequence goes on from NZ_JABWRO010000044.1 coordinate 22,228, forward strand.
CGGTCTTATCGTTATAAGTCAGGGCACTTTTTTCGCAACAAGTCGTCTATGCAGACCATGAGCCTCAACCAGACACCCGACTCCGCCACCGTGTTCCAGCTCAAGGGCAGCATGCTCGCCATCACTGTGCTGGAGCTGGCGCGCAACGACCTCGAAGCCCTCGACCGCCAACTGGCGGCGAAAGTGGTGCAGGCCCCCAATTTCTTCAGCAACACACCGCTGGTGCTGGCCCTGGACAAGCTGCCGCCCGACGAAGGCGCCATCGACCTGCCAGGGCTGATGCGCATCTGCCGTCACCATGGCCTGCGCACCCTGGCGATCCGCGCCAGCCGGATCGAGGACATCGCCGCAGCGATCGCCATCGACCTGCCGGTCCTGCCGCCCTCCGGCGCCCGCGAGCGCCCGCTGGAACCTGAGCCGGAAGTGAAGAAAGTCGAGCCCGCTCCGGCACCCGCTGTGGCCGCCGAACCCGAGGTTCGCCCGACCCGCATCATCACCAGTCCTGTACGTGGCGGCCAGCAGATCTATGCTCAGGGCGGCGATCTGGTGGTGACCGCCTCTGTGAGCCCGGGTGCGGAACTTCTCGCCGATGGCAATATCCATGTGTACGGCGCCATGCGTGGCCGCGCACTGGCCGGTATCAAGGGCAACACCCGGGCCAGGATCTTCTGTCAGCAGATGACTGCCGAGATGGTCTCCATCGCCGGTCAGTACAAGGTCTGCGAAGACCTGCGCCGCGACCCGCTGTGGGGTTCGGGCGTGCAGGTGAGCCTGGTCGGCGACGTGTTGAACATCACCCGTCTTTAACGGATACTGCCGCCATTTTAAGAGCAACTTTTCCACCGTTGCCTTTTTTGCATTTGCTGGGACTTCGGGTCCCGTTTATTTAGGGGTGAAACACCTTGGCCAAGATTCTCGTGGTTACTTCCGGCAAGGGGGGTGTGGGCAAGACCACCACCAGCGCCGCCATCGGTACCGGCCTCGCATTGCGCGGCCACAAGACTGTGATCGTCGACTTCGACGTCGGCCTGCGTAACCTCGACCTGATCATGGGCTGCGAACGCCGCGTGGTGTACGACTTCGTCAACGTGGTCAACGGCGAAGCCAACCTGCAGCAGGCCCTGATCAAGGACAAGCGCCTTGAGAACCTGTTCGTGCTGGCCGCCAGCCAGACCCGCGACAAGGACGCCCTGACCCAGGAAGGCGTCGAAAAGGTCCTGATGGAGCTCAAGGAGCAGTTCGACTACGTCATCTGCGACTCCCCGGCCGGTATCGAGAAAGGCGCGCACCTGGCGATGTACTTCGCCGACGAAGCCATCGTCGTGACCAACCCGGAAGTCTCCTCGGTTCGTGACTCCGACCGCATGCTGGGCATTCTGTCGAGCAAGTCGCGCCGCTCCGAAAACGGCGAAGAGCCGATCAAGGAACACCTGCTGATCACCCGCTACCACCCCGAGCGCGTGGAAAAGGGCGAAATGCTCAGCATCGCCGACGTCGAAGAGATCCTCGCGATCAAGCTCAAGGGCGTCATTCCCGAGTCGCAAGCGGTCCTCAAGGCATCCAACCAGGGTATCCCGGTCATCCTCGACGACCAGAGCGACGCCGGCCAGGCCTACAGCGATACCGTCGACCGCCTGCTGGGTAAAGAGAAGCCTCTGCGCTTCATCGAAGTGCCGAAGCAAGGATTCTTCGCGCGCCTGTTTGGAGGCAAATAAACCATGAACCTTTTTGACTTCTTTCGTGGCAGACAGAAACAGACCAGTGCGTCGGTAGCGAAAGAGCGTCTACAGATCATCGTGGCGCATGAGCGCGGCCAGCGCAGCGAACCGGACTACCTGCCGGCGCTGCAGAAAGAACTGCTCGAAGTGATCCGCAAGTATGTGAACATCGGCAACGATGACGTGCATATCGAGCTGGAAAACCAGGGCAGCTGCTCGATTCTGGAACTGAACATCACCTTGCCGGATCGCTGACAGGATCCCCTGCCACACCGCGATCCCCTGTGGGAGCGGGCTTGCCCGCGAAAAGCCCGGTACAGGCGCCATCACCCTGGCACTTTTACCGGGCTTCTTCGCGGGCAAGCCCGCTCCCACAGTGCTTTACAGAGAACCGCTGAACATGCCGCTGTCGAACATCCAGATCCTCTTCGAAGACGCCGCCATCCTGGTGATCAACAAGCCGACCCTGCTGCTGTCGGTGCCGGGCCGTGCCGAGGACAACAAGGACTGCCTGATCACCCGCCTGCAGGAAAACGGCTATCCCGACGCGCTGATCGTCCATCGCCTGGACTGGGAAACCTCAGGGATCATTCTCCTGGCCCGCGATGCCGACAGTCACCGCGAGCTGTCGCGCCAGTTCCACGACCGCGAGACGGAGAAAGCCTATACCGCACTGTGCTGGGGCCAGCCGACGCTCGACAGTGGCAGCATCGACCTGCCGCTGCGCTACGACCCGCCCACCAAGCCACGCCATGTGGTCGACCATGAGCAGGGCAAGCATGCCCTGACCTTCTGGCGCGTACTGGAGCGCTGCGGCGACCATTGCCGGGTGGAGCTGACGCCCATCACCGGCCGTTCGCACCAGTTGCGCGTGCACATGCTGTCGATCGGGCACCCGCTGCTGGGCGACCGCCTGTATGCCAACCCCGAGGCACTGGCGGCCCATGAGCGGCTGTGCCTGCATGCCTCGATGCTGAGCTTTACTCATCCGGTTTCCGGGGAGCGCTTGAAGTTCGAGTGTCCGGCGCCATTCTAAGGGATCGCGTGGCGCCCGTAGGAGCGGGCTTGCCCGCGAAGAGGCCCGCACAAATCCCGGACCATTTACGCTAAACTCGCGCCACTGCTGTCTGGAGTGAGCTATGCGCGAAGCACTGAATACCGGCCTGATCGATTTCCTCAAGGCCTCCCCGACGCCCTTCCACGCCACCGCCAGCCTGGCCAAGCGCCTCGAAGCCGCCGGTTACCAGCGTCTGGACGAGCGTGACAGCTGGGCCACCGTGCCCGGCGGGCGCTACTACGTCACCCGTAACGACTCTTCGATCATCGCCATTCGCCTGGGCAAGCATTCGCCCCTGATCGGCGGAATCCGCATGGTCGGCGCGCACACCGACAGCCCGTGCCTGCGGGTCAAGCCGCAGCCCGAACTGCAGCGCCAGGGCTTCCTGCAACTGGGCGTCGAAGTCTATGGCGGTGCCCTGCTCGCCCCCTGGTTCGACCGCGACCTGTCGCTGGCTGGCCGCGTCACCTTCCGCCGCGATGGCAAGGTCGAGAGCCAACTGGTCGACTTCAAGCTGCCGATCGCCATCATTCCCAACCTGGCCATCCACCTCAACCGTACCGCCAACGAGGGCTGGCCGATCAACCCGCAGAACGAGCTGCCGCCCATCCTGGCCCAGGTCGCCGGCGACGAGCGTGTCGACTTCCGCGCCCTGCTCACCGAACAACTGGCCCGCGAGCACGGCCTGATCGCCGACGTGGTGCTGGATTATGAGCTGAGTTTCTACGACACCCAGAGCGCTGCGGTCATCGGCCTGCATGGCGACTTCATCGCAGGCGCGCGCCTGGACAACCTGCTGTCGTGCTATGCCGGGCTGCAGGCGCTACTGGCCGCCGAGAGCGACGAAACCTGCGTGCTGGTATGCACCGATCACGAAGAGGTCGGCTCCTGCTCGGCCTGTGGCGCCGACGGCCCGATGCTCGAGCAGACCCTGCAACGCCTGCTGCCCGATGGCGACGAATACGTGCGCACCATCCAGCGCTCGTTGCTGGTGTCGGCCGACAACGCCCACGGCGTGCACCCCAACTACGCCGACAAGCATGACGGCAATCATGGGCCCAAGCTCAACTCCGGCCCGGTAATCAAGGTCAACAACAACCAGCGCTACGCCACCAACAGCGAAACCGCCGGCTATTTCCGCCACCTGTGCATGGCCGAGGAAGTACCTGTACAGAGCTTCGTGGTGCGTAGCGACATGGGTTGTGGTTCGACCATCGGCCCGATCACCGCCAGCCACCTGGGCGTGCGTACCGTCGACATCGGCCTGCCGACCTTCGCCATGCACTCGATCCGCGAGCTGTGCGGCAGCCAGGACCTGGCGCACCTGGTGAAGGTGCTGACGGCGTTCTATCGCAGCCGCGAACTGCCCTGATATCAGATAGGCCTTTTCGCGGGTAAACCCGCTCCCACAGGTGCATCACCGTTCCTGCAGGAGCGGGCTTACCCGCGAATTCTCCGCCCCTCAACGCGCTATGCTTCAAGCATGCCCCTGACAACAGAAGGATTCTGTTCATGTCACCCTTCCTCTCCCTGTTCGTGCCGGTGTTCCTTTTCCTGATGCTGCTGACCATCGGCTTCAGCCTGCGCGAGCGCAATGTCGGCGTACTGATGATGTGGATCGGCACCCTCGGCATCTTTGGCATCATGTGCTGGAAGATCCTCGAGAAACTCGCCTGAGAAATCCTCTACACTCCGGCAATCGATCGACCTGAGGTAGATTTTCCGGTGCCCGCCTTTCTCCGTTGCCTGACCCTGCTGCTCTTCCTGTTCATCGCTCCGGTGCAAGCCGCTGGCCTGCCCGGCTTGCTGGGTAGCAGCGCGCCTGCCCAACCCCAGGCCACCGAGCCGCTGGACAAGTCACTGGACGAGGTGATCAAGAGCCTGGAAAACGACCAGCAACGCGCCAAGTTGCTGGCCGACCTGAAGAAACTGCGCGATGCCAGCAAACAGTCGCAACCCACGGTGGAACAGGGCGTACTGGGGCTGATCGGCAACGCCATGCACGACCTGGAAAAGCAGTTCAGCGGCGATGCTAGCCCCTTCGTGCGCTGGTCGCAGGAAATCGACCAGGCCCAGACCGAACTGGCAGCATTGGTCGTGCCCGTGCACCAGTGGCCAGCGATCCTGTTCGGCTTCGCTGCGGTCATTGCCGTGTGGAGCCTGTTGGCCTACGCCTTCAACTGGATCGGCCATCGGGTACGGATCCGCTTCGGGCTGACCGAGGAACTGCCCCAACACCCACGGACCTGGGATCTGGTGCGATTCGCCCTGCGCAAGCTCGGGCCCTGGCTGGTGGCGCTGGTATTCACCGTGTACCTGAGCTTCGCCCTGCCACCGTCGCTGGGCAAATCCCTGGCCATGGTCCTGGCCTATGCGCTGGTGGTCGGCACCTGCTTTTCGGCGATCTGCGTGATTGCCTTCTCTCTGCTCGACGGCCCACATCGCCACCGTGCCCTACATATCCTGCGGCACCAGGCGTTTCGTCCGTTATGGCTGATCGGCAGCTTCGCCGCCTTCGGTGAAGCGATGAGCGATCCACGCCTGACCACTGCACTGGGCACACACCTGGCCCATGCGATAGCGACCGTGACCAACGTGCTGGCGGCCCTGTGCACCGGCCTGTTCATCCTGCGTTTCAGGCGGCCGATTGCGCACCTGATCCGCAATCAGCCCCTGTCGCGACGCCTGACCCGGCGCACACTCAGCGACACCATCGAGCTGCTTGGCAGTTTCTGGTTCGTCCCGGCCTTGATCCTGGTGGCGATCTCGCTGTTCGCCACCTTCGTCTCTGCCGGCGACACCAGCACCGCCCTGCGTCAGTCACTGATGTGCACCGTGCTGGTGGTGGTGTGCATGGTGCTCAACGGCCTGGTGCGCCGCCACGCCGCCAAACCTCGGCGCGCCAACAAACGTCAGGCGGTGTATACCGAACGCCTGAAGAACTTTGGCTACGCCCTGGTGCACCTAGGCATCTGGTTGCTGTTCATCGAGCTGGGCCTGCGCGTGTGGGGGCTTTCGATGATCGGTTTTGCCGAGGGCGACGGCCATGATGTCAGCGTGCGCCTGCTGGGCCTGGCAGGCACCCTGATCGCCGCCTGGCTGGTGTGGATCCTGGCCGACACCGCCGTGCACCACGCACTGGTGCGTTCGCGCCGAGGCCTGGCCAACGCCCGTGCGCAGACCATGATGCCGCTGATCCGCAACGTACTGTTCGTGGCGATTTTCATCATCGCGGTGATCGTCGCCCTGGCCAACATGGGCATGAACGTCACACCGCTGCTAGCCGGTGCCGGTGTCATCGGCCTGGCTATCGGCTTCGGTGCGCAATCGCTGGTGGCCGATCTGATCACCGGCTTGTTCATCATCATCGAGGATAGCCTTGCCATCGACGACTATGTCGACGTCGGCGGCCACCTGGGCACGGTCGAGGGCCTGACCATTCGCACCGTGCGCCTGCGCGACATCGACGGCATCGTCCACACCATCCCGTTCAGCGAGATCAAGAGCATCAAGAACTACTCGCGTGAATTCGGCTATGCGATCTTCCGAGTCGCCATCCCGCACAGCATGAGCATCGACAAGGCGATCAGCCTGATTCGCGAGGTGGGACAGAAGCTGCGCAATGATCCGCTGATGCGCCGCAACATCTGGTCGCCGCTGGAACTGCAGGGAGTCGAGAGTTTCGAGTCGGGCTCGGCGATCCTGCGCGCACGCTTCAAGACCGCGCCGATCAAGCAGTGGGAGGTGTCGCGGGCCTTCAACCTGGCATTGAAACGCCAGCTCGACGAAGCCGGGCTGGACCTGGCTACGCCACGGTTGTCGGTGCAGGTGGTGACGGCAGGGGGTGGGGCGATGGCTGAGTCTGGCTCCGCCAATTAGGGCCCTTTCGCAGGCAAGCCCGCAAAAAGCGCCCCTTACCCCGCCTGCGCCTGGATACGAATCGCATCGTGCCGCCAATACTCCAGGTCGCAGTCGATCAGGTGCCCATGCTGGTCACTGTTGACCCGGGTAATGTGCAACCCCGGGCTCCCCGCCGACACCCTAAGCGCCATGGCCGCCGCCACCGGCAACGCAGTCGGCAGGATCTCGAAGCACACCTGCCCGTAGCGGATGCCATATTCGCGGGCATAGATCTCGGTCAGCGACTGTGCCAGGTCCAGCGCCAGGATCCCCGGGAAATAGCGTGGGTTGAGGTAGTGCTCGGCATACAACACACCGCGCCCATCGATGCGCCGCAAACGGCAGATCTGTACCACACTCGACAACGCCGGCAGCCGCAGGCGCGCACAGATCGCTGCGGAAGCCGGCAGCAAGCGCGCCGAGAGCAGCTCGGTGCTCGGAACCCGCCCCTGGTCGCGCACCATCGCATGGAAGTGGCTGCGCTCGATCAGGTCGTAGGTCAGGCGTTCGGGGGCGACGAACCAGCCGCGGCGCTCTTCGCGGTAGATCAGGCCCTGGGCCTCGAGCTGCACCAGCGCCTCACGCAAGGTGATCCGGGTAGTGTCGAATACCTCGCTCAGCTTGCGCTCGGCCGGCAGCTTGCCGCCCGGCGCCAGCAGGCCATGTTCGATCTGTTCCTGCAGCGCATGGCAGATGGCTGTTACCGCCCGCGGTGGGGTCGATTGCATCAAAGGTTACCTATCTGGACTAGTCCAGCCCCATAACAGGGCAACTGGAGAATAGAGCAAGCCTAGGCACGGCTGATGAAGATCCTGTGACAAAGCCCTTGCACCACGATTGCCAGAATCGGGCCAAGCCGCGTGAATAAAGGGCCGGGTTCTAGTCTACGCTTTGCTTTCAGGGCCCAAGCCTCCCCGCTGACGGGCCTGTCCTACATCAAACTGTCATGCAACCGGCCTACCTTGGCTCAAGGTTTGCTGACCTAGACCAAAGGTTCTCGGCAAGGTCTGCACCACAGCATTCACAACAGCGTTCATAACAACGATTGCAAGGCACCCACCAAAGGAGCTTCGGATGAAAAAGTTCTTCATGGCGTCACTGCTGGGCTCGGCCATCGCCCTGTGCACCACGGCCATGGCCGCCGATACCGACCTCAAGGCCCTGGAAGACGCCGCCCGCAAGGAGGGCATGGTCAACAGCGTGGGCATGCCGGATGCCTGGGCCAACTGGAAAGGCACCTGGGATGACCTGGCCAAGAAGTACGGCCTCAAGCACAGCGACACCGACATGAGCTCGGCGCAGGAAATCGCCAAGTTCGACGCTGAAAAAGACAACGCCAGTGCCGACATCGGTGACGTCGGTGCCGCCTTCGGTCCGATCGCCGTGAACAAGGGCGTGACCCAGCCCTACAAGCCGAGCACTTGGGACCAAGTGCCGGAGTGGGCCAAGGACAAGGACGGTCACTGGGCGCTGGCCTATACCGGCACCATCGCCTTCATCATCAACAAGGAGCTGGTCAAGGAAGACGAACGCCCGAAAACCTGGCATGACCTGGAAAAGGGCAAGTACAAGGTCGCCATCGGTGACGTCGGCACCGCAGCCCAGGCTGCCAACGGCGTACTGGCCGCCGCCATCGCCTACAAGGGCGACGAAAGCAATATCGAGCCGGGCCTGCAACTGTTCACCAAGCTGGCCCAGCAGAAGCGCCTGTCGCTGGCCAACCCGACCATCCAGACCCTCGAGAAAGGTGAGGTGGAAGTCGGCGTGGTCTGGGACTTCAACGGCCTGAGCTACCGCGAGCAGATCGATCCGAAGCGCTTCGAAGTGCTGATCCCGTCCGATGGCTCGGTGATTTCCGGCTACACCACCATCATCAACAAATACGCCAAGCACCCGAACGCCGCCAAGCTTGCCCGCGAATACATCTTCAGCGACGCCGGCCAGACCAACCTGGCCATCGGACACGCCCGCCCGATCCGCGCCGAGCACCTGAAGCTGCCAGCCGATGTGCAGGCCAAGCTGCTGCCCAACGAGCAGTACCAGGCCGCCCAGCCGATCAAGAACGCCGACGCCTGGGAGAAGACCTCCAAGGCCCTGCCGCAGAAGTGGCAGGAGCAGGTGATCATCGAGATGGAGTGACGGCGGGGTTTTCCAGCGCCTGACACGGCCCTTTCACGGGTAAACCCGCTCCCACAGGTGCAGCACAAGCTTCCAGGCCTGCGCGATACCTGTGGGAGCGGGTTTAACCGCGAAAAGGACGACGCGGTACCGACCTATTCCTCTGCGGAGCCAACATGCAACACAACGTCATCCTGGTCCTGCTCGACGGACTCAACCACCAGGTCGCACACCACGCCATGGGCCACCTGCACGCCTACGTCGAGGCCGACCGCGCCGCGCTGTACCGCGTGGAATGCGAACTGCCGTCACTGTCACGCCCGCTGTACGAGTGCATTCTCACCGGCGTCGCGCCGATCGACAGCGGTATCGTGCACAACAACGTCAATCGCCTGTCCAACCAGCGCAGCGTCTTCCACTACGCCCGCGAAGCCGGGCTGGGCACTGCAGCTGCGGCCTACCACTGGATGAGCGAACTGTACAACCGCTCGCCCTTCGATCCGATCCGCGACCGCCATACCCACGCGCCCAAGCTGCCTATCCAGCACGGGCTGTTTTACTACGCCGATCACTACCCCGATTCGCACCTGCTGGCCGACGCCGAGTACCTGCGCCGCCGTCATGCACCGAACTTCCTGCTGGTGCACCCGATGAACATCGACGATGCCGGCCACCGCCACGGCCTGGACAGCAGCCAGTACCGCAACGCCGCACGCAGCGCCGACATCCTGCTGGCCGACTACCTGCCACTCTGGCTCGAAGAGGGCTACCAGGTACTGGTCACCGCCGACCACGGCATGAACAACGACCGCTCGCACAATGGCCTGCTGGCCGAGGAACGCGAGGTGCCGCTGTTCGTCTTCGGCGACGCCTTCAGCCTCGACCCCGCCGCCAAGCCCCTGCAGACCGAGCTGTGCGGCACGATCTGCGAACTGCTCGGCGCGGCCCACGACAAACCGGTCTGCCGGGAGTTGCTCAAGTGAATTCCAGCCACCGCGGCCGTCACCTGGCCTTGCTCTGCCTGCTGCCCTTCGCCATTTTCTTCATCATCTTCCAGATCGCCCCGCTGGTCTGGGTCGCCATCGCCAGCCTGCAAAACGAAAGTGGCTGGGGCCTGGAAAACTTCAGCAAGATCTTCGCCTCGAAGTTCTACCTGCAGGCCATCGAACGCAGCCTCGAGATCAGCTTCTGGTCGAGCCTGTTCGGCATCGTCATCGCCACCCTCGGCGCCTATTCGCTGCGCCAGGTCGATTCGCGCCTGCGCGACTTCGTCAGTGCCTTCGCCAACATGACCAGCAACTTCGCCGGCGTGCCCCTGGCCTTCGCCTTCATCATCCTGCTGGGCTTCAACGGCGCGCTCACCCTGGCGCTCAAGGAGATCGGCCTGCTCGGCGACTTCAGTATCTACTCCAAGACTGGCCTGATCATCGTCTACACATACTTCCAGATTCCGCTGGGCGTGCTGCTGCTCTACCCGGCCTTCGACGCCCTGCGCGAAGACTGGCGCGAATCCGCCGCGCTGCTCGGTGCCAGCCACTGGCAGTTCTGGCGGCACATCGGCCTGCCGGTGCTGACCCCGGCACTGCTGGGCACCTTCGTCATCCTGCTGGCCAACGCCCTGGGCGCCTACGCCACCGTCTATGCCCTGACCACCGGCAACTTCAACGTGCTGCCAATCCGTATCGCCGCCCTGGTGGCCGGCGACATCACCCTCGACCCGAACCTGGGCAGCGCGCTGGCCATGGTGCTGGTGGGGCTGATGACCCTGGTGACGGTGGTCCATCAATGGCTGCTGAAAAGGAGCTACCATGCGCGCTGAATCACACAAGGGCGGCTGGTATCACCGCGCCGTGGTGTACCTGCTGTTCCTGATCCTGCTGTTGCCCCTGGTCGGCACCCTGCTCTACTCATTGGCTACCAGTTGGTCGGCGAGCCTGCTGCCCAGCGGCCTGACCCTCAAGTGGTACGTGCAACTGTGGAGCGAGCCGCGATTTCTCGCCGCCTTCGGCCAGTCGCTGATCGTCTGCGTGGGAGCGTTGGTACTGTCGGTGGTGCTGATCCTGCCGCTGCTGTTCGTGGTGCATTACCACTTCCCCAAGCTCGACGCGCTGATGAACATCCTCATCCTGCTGCCCTTCGCGGTGCCGCCGGTGGTGTCTTCGGTGGGGCTGCTGCAGTTGTACGGCAGCGGGCCGATGGCCATGGTCGGGACGCCGTGGATCCTGATCGGCTGCTATTTCACCATCGCCCTGCCCTTCATGTACCGGGCGATCACCAACAACCTGCAGGCGATCAACCTGCGCGACCTGATGGACGCCGCGCAACTACTCGGCGCCAGCACCTGGCAAGCCGCCCTTCTGGTGGTGCTGCCCAATCTGCGCAAGGGCCTGATGGTGGCGTTGCTGCTGTCGTTTTCCTTCCTGTTCGGCGAATTCGTGTTCGCCAACCTGCTGGTCGGCACCCGTTACGAAACCCTGCAGGTCTACCTGAACAACATGCGCAACAGCAGCGGCCACTTCAACAGCGCACTGGTGATCTCCTATTTCGCCTTCGTGCTGGTACTGACCTGGGTCGCCAACCGCCTGAACAAGGATAAATCCTGATGAGCTTCGTCAGTGTCCAGAAACTGCAAAAGAGCTACGCCGGCAGCCCGGTCTTCGAAAACATCGATTGCAACATCGAACGCGGCGAGTTCGTCACCCTGCTCGGCCCCTCGGGGTGCGGCAAGTCCACCCTGCTGCGCTGCATCGCAGGGCTGACCCCCGTAGACAGTGGCCACATCCTGCTCGACGGCCAGGACATCGTGCCACTCAGCCCGCAGAAGCGCGGGATCGGCATGGTGTTCCAAAGCTATGCGCTGTTCCCCAACATGACGGTTGAACAAAACGTCGCCTTTGGCCTGCGCATGCAGAAGGTCAAGGCCGACGAGAGCCAGGCGCGTGTGCGCGAGGCCCTGGAGATGGTGGAGCTGGGCAGTTTTGCCGGACGCTACCCGCACCAGTTGTCGGGCGGACAGTGCCAACGCGTGGCGCTGGCCCGTTCGCTGGTCACCCGCCCGCGCCTGCTGCTGCTCGACGAGCCGCTGTCGGCGCTGGATGCGCGTATTCGCAAACACCTGCGCGAGCAGATCCGTGCGATCCAGCGCGAGCTGGGGCTGACCACCATCTTCGTCACCCACGACCAGGAAGAGGCGCTGACCATGTCGGACCGCATCGTCCTGATGAACCAGGGGCGCATCGTCCAGAGCGGCGACGCCGAAACCCTCTACACCGCACCTGTCGACCTGTTCGCCGCCGGTTTCATCGGCAACTACAACCTGCTCGACGCCGACAGCGCCAGCCGCCTGCTGCAGCGCCCGGTCAGCGCACGCCTGGCGATCCGTCCCGAGTCCATCAGCCTGGGCCTGGACGGTGAACTGGACGGCCAGATCCGCAGTCACAGCCTGCTCGGCAACGTGATCCGCTACCGGGTCGAGGCGCGCGGCGTGGAGGTGGTGGTGGATGTGCTCAATCGCTCGTCTGCCGATCTGTACGCCGACGGACAGCGGGTGTCGCTGTCGATCGATCCCACCGCGCTACGGGAAGTGGCTTAAGGAGATTCAAGCAATGGCACTGGCGATTTTCGATCTGGACGAAACCCTGATCCACGGTGACTGCGCGTCGCTGTGGAGCGAACAGATGGCCCGGCTGGGCTGGGTGGACGGCAAGAAATTCCTGCGTCGCGACCAGGAACTGATGGATGCATACGGCAAGGGCCACCTGCAGATGGAGGACTACATGGCCTTCAGCCTGGAGCCCATCGCCGGGCGCACGCTGGAGGAAGTCGAACACCTGGTCGAGCCCTGGGTGGAGGATGTGATCGAGCCGATCATCTATGGCGATGCCTGCCGATGCATCGCCGAACACCGCAAGAAGGGCGACCGCATCCTTATCATTTCCGCCTCCGGCACGCACCTTGTCGGGCCGATCGCTGCACGCCTGGGGGTCGACGAGTACCTGGCCATCGAACTGGAGGCGGTCAACGGCGTGTACACCGGCAAGACCCACGGCGTACTGACCTACCGCGAGGGCAAGATTACCCGCTTGCTGGAGTGGCTGGACCAGGAACAGGAAAACCTCGAAGGCGCGAGCTTCTATTCCGACTCACGGAACGACCTGCCGCTGTTACTGAAAGTGGACCATCCGTTTGCCGTTAATCCGGACCCGGTGCTGCGTGAACATGCCCAGACCAATGGCTGGCCTGTATTGAGCTGGTCCTGAGTTCCATCGCCGCTGTGCCGGCCTCTTCGCGCCCCGACTTGCCCGCGAAGAGGCCGGGGCCGCTTAGGTCAAGCCAGCGTCGATCACCATCACCAGCTTGCCGGACACCTGGTTGCTCTCAAGCTCGGCATACGCCGCCTGGGCGAACTCGACCGGATAGGTATCGACCAACTGTGGCGACAACCGCCCTTCGGCGAACAGCGGCCACACCTGCTGCTGCAGGTCGCGCAGCAACTCGGCCTTGAAGCCATCGTCACGATTGCGCAGGGTGGAACCTGTGATCTCCAGGCGCTTGCCCAGCACCAGCGCCAGGTCCACTTCGAACTTGCGCCCGCTCATCAGGCCGATGATCACCCAGCGGCCGTCGCGGGCCAGCAGCTCCAGGTTGAGCGGGCCATAGCTCGCACCTACCGGGTCGAGGATCACATCGAACGGCCCGAACCCCTTGAGCGCGTCGAGGTTCTCGTTACGCACCACACCTCCTGCGGCACCCAGTGCCTTGCAGTAGTCCAGGCGCTCCTGGGAACCGACGCTGACCCATACCGGGCAACCAAACGCCTTGCCCAACTGGATGGCCGCAGAGCCCACACCACTGGCACCGGCGTGCACCAGCACCTTCTCACCCGCCTTGGCCGCCCCGAGCTGGAAGATATTCAGCCAGGCCGTGGCGTACACCTCGGGCAGCGCGGCTGCCTCGTGCAGGCTCAGCCCCTCGGGCACCGGCAGCACATGGCGGGCATCCACGACCACTTCCTCGGCCATGGCACCACTGGCCAACAGCGCGCAGACCCGATCGCCCACACGCCAATCTGCCCCCGCACCCACCTCCTCGATCACCCCGGCGCACTCCAGCCCCATATAAGGGCTGGCGCCGGGTGGCGGCGGGTACAAACCCTTCATCTGCAACAGGTCGGCGCGGTTCAACCCGGCCGCAGCCACTCGAATGCGTACCTGCCCCGCGTCGCACACCGGACGTTCGGCTTCGACCCAGGCTACATGTCCGTCAACGCCTTGCAATGCCTTCACAGTGCCTCCATAGTTGAGTCATGACTGAGCCCGGGATCACCATGTCCCGGGTTTTTTGCAGTATTCAGCCGGTTTCATGGAACCGGCGTACAGAAAAGACGGCCTACTATGCGTGATCAATTGCCCCCACGTCGAATCAGCATGAAGCATTTCCTTCCCAGCACCGCCCTCGCCCTCATGGTCGGCCTCGGCAGCCTCACGCTCGGTGGCAATGCGGCCGCCGCCAACAAATGGGACAGCCTGCAGCCGGACCGCGACGAGATCGTCGCCAGCCTCAACGTGGTGGAGCTGCTCAAGCGCCATCACTACAGCAAGCCGCCGCTTGACGATGCCCGCTCGGTCATCATCTATGACAGCTACATCAAGCTGCTCGACCCGTCGCGCAGCTATTTCATGGCCAGTGACATCGCCGAATTCGACAAGTGGAAGACGCAGTTCGACGACTTCCTCAAGAGCGGCAACCTCGATCCCGGCTTCACCATCTACAAGCGCTACCTGGACCGTGTTAAATCGCGTCTGGACTTCGCCCTGGCCGAACTGAACAAGGGTGTCGACAAGATCGACTTCACCGTCAAGGAAGACCTGCTGGTCGACCGCAAGGACGCTCCGTGGCTGAAGAACGAGGCCGAGCTCGACGACCTGTGGCGCAAGCGCGTCAAGGACGAAGTGCTGCGCCAGAAGCTGGCCGGCAAGGATCCCAAGCAGATCCAGGAAACCCTCACCAAGCGCTACAAGAATCAACTGGCGCGCCTGGACCAGACCCGTGCCGAAGACATCTTCCAGGCCTACATCAACACCTTCGCCCAGTCCTACGATCCGCACACCAACTACCTGTCGCCAGACAACGCCGAAAACTTCGACATCAACATGAGCCTGTCGCTCGAAGGCATCGGCGCGGTGCTGCAGAGCGATAACGACCAGGTCAAGATCGTACGCCTGGTACCGGCCGGCCCTGCCGCCAAGACCAAGCAGGTCGCCCCTGCCGACAAGATCATCGGTGTCGCCCAGGGCAACAAGGAAATGGTCGACGTGGTCGGCTGGCGCCTGGACGAAGTGGTCAAGCTGATCCGTGGCCCCAAAGGCTCGGTGGTACGCCTGGAGATCATCCCGGCGAGCAATGCGCCGAACGACCAGACCACCAAGATCGTTTCGATCACCCGCGAGGCGGTCAAGCTCGAGGAGCAGGCGGCGAAGAAGTCGGTGCTCAAGCTCAAGCAGGACGGTCGTGACTACAAGCTCGGCATCATCGAGATCCCGGCCTTCTACCTCGACTTCAAGGCCTACCGCGCTGGCGATCCGGACTACAAGAGCACCACGCGCGACGTGAAGAAACTGCTCACCGAACTGCAGAAGGAAAAAGTCGACGGCGTGGTCATCGACCTGCGCAACAACGGCGGCGGCTCGCTCCAGGAAGCCACCGAACTGACCAGCCTGTTCATCGAGAAAGGCCCGACGGTATTGGTGCGCAACAGCGACGGCCGCGTCGACGTACTCGAGGACGAGAACCCAGGCGCCTTCTACAAGGGCCCACTGGCACTGCTGGTCAACCGCCTCTCGGCCTCGGCCTCGGAGATCTTCGCCGGCGCCATGCAGGACTACCATCGCGCCCTGATCATCGGTGGCCAGACCTTCGGCAAAGGCACCGTGCAGACCATCCAGCCACTGAACCATGGCGAGCTGAAGCTCACCCTGGCCAAGTTCTACCGTGTTTCCGGCCAGAGCACCCAGCACCAGGGCGTACTGCCGGACATCGACTACCCGTCGATCATCGACACCAAGGAAATCGGCGAAAGCGCCCTGCCCGAAGCCATGCCCTGGGACACCATCCGCCCGGTGGTCAAACCGGCAGCTGATCCGTTCAAGCCATTCCTGGCCCAGCTCAAGGCGCAACATGAGGCGCGCAGCGTCAAGGACGCCGAGTTCACCTACATCCGCGACCGCCTGGCGCTGACGCAGAAACTGATGAACGAGAAGACCGTCAGCCTCAACGAGCAAGACCGTCGCACCCGTCACGACGAGATCGAGGCCAAGCAACTGGCGCTGGAGAACACCCGACGCAAGGCCAAGGGCGAAGAGCCGCTCAAGGAACTGAAGAAGGTCGACGAAGACGCCCTGCCCGAGGAGAAGGACGACGCCAAGCCAGAAGATGATGCCTACCTGGCCGAAACCGGTCGTATCCTGCTCGACTACCTGCGCCTGAGCTCGCAGGTGGCGAAGAAATAAGCGACTCGATCAGATGATGGCAGATTAATGTGACCTGTCATCAAACAGTCATCGCACTGTCGTGAAATAGAAGGG
>NZ_JABWRO010000045.1:0-37809 GCF_014268985.1 Pseudomonas sp. RW10S2
CAAGTCGCAGCGGCGAACGGCCGCTGCGACTTGCCCGCGAATGCGATGGATCAGGCGCCGACGAGTGCCGGCTGGCCTTCACCTTCAGGGTGCAGCGGCAGCAGCGGCGAGTGCGGATCGTTGGCGATGGAGTTGCGCCACACATTGATCCACGCCTCGTTCTGCTCGGCCCACACCCGCTCGTGCAGGCGCGACAGCGCCACCGGGTCGCTCAGCAGCGCCAGGCGAGTATTGCCGTCGATACCCTTGGGGCCGGCTTCCAGCGCCTTGGCGATACGCTCGGCACGCAGCGACTCGATCGCATCGGACTGGCCGTGACGGGCCGTACCCATGGCGCAGGCCAGGGCGTTCTGACGCGGATCGACCACGGCGCGAACGAAGCCATCGTGCAGGGCGTGCCAGCGGTTCTCGTGGGTGTACTGGTCGGTTGCCAGCAGCTCGTGCGGCGTGGCGTATTCCTCGGGAATCAGGAACAAGCGCTCATCCTTGGCCGCCAGGCCCAGGCGTACTCGGCTGGAGATCACCGAAACCGGGATCGACAACACCAGCGAACCGACGATAGGCGCCAGCCACCACAGGAAGCTCGGGTTCAGCCAAGCCACAAGCGCAGCCCAGGCGATACCCAGCAGGGTCTGCGGGCCATGGCGGCGTACCGCTTCGCTCCATGGCGTGGAGTCGTCGTCACGCTGCGGCGAATTCCAGGTCGCTGCCCAGCCGAGGAACGCAGCCAGCACGAAGCGGGTGTGGAAGATCATCCGCACCGGCGCCAGCAACATGGAGAAAAGCATCTCCATCAGCATCGACAGGGTCACCTTGATCCGCCCGCCGAACTCGGTCGCGCCCTTGGCCCAGATCAGGATGATGCTCAGCAGCTTGGGCAGGAACAGCAGCACGATGGTGGTGGAGAACAGCGCGATGGCTTTTTCCGGGTGCCACTGCGGCCACAGCGGATAGAGCTGGAACGGCTCGATGAAGTACTGCGGCTCCATCAGCGTGTTGGTTGCCAGCAGCGCCGTCGACAACACCAGGAACAGGAACCACAGCGGCGCCGACAGGTACGACATCACCCCGGTGAGGAACACCGCGCGGTGCACCGGGTGCATGCCCTTGACCAGGAACAGGCGGAAGTTCATCAGGTTGCCGTGGCACCAGCGCCGGTCGCGCTTGAGCTCGTCGAGCAGGTTCGGCGGCAGCTCTTCATAGCTGCCCGGCAGGTCATAGGCGATCCACACGCCCCAGCCGGCACGGCGCATCAGCGCGGCTTCGACGAAGTCGTGGGACAGGATCGCGCCGGCGAAGGCACCCTTGCCCGGCAGCGGCGCCAGGGCGCAATGCTCGATGAAGGGCTTCATGCGGATGATCGCGTTGTGCCCCCAGTAATGTGACTCGCCCAACTGCCAGAAGTGCAGGCCAGCGGTGAACAGCGGGCCGTACACGCGGGTGGCGAACTGCTGCATGCGCGCATAGAGGGTGTCCATGCCCGAAGCCTTCGGCCCGGTCTGGATGATGCCGGCGTCCGGGTTGGCCTCCATCAGGCGCACCAGGCTGCTCAGGCACTCGCCGCTCATCACGCTGTCGGCGTCGAGGACGACCATGTACTTGTACTCGCCCCCCCAGCGACGGCAGAAGTCGTCGAGGTTACCGCTCTTGCGCTTCACACGGCGGCGGCGGCGGCGATAGAAGATACGGCCGAAACCTTTCGCCTCACGGCACACCTCCAGCCACGCCTGCTGCTCGGCAACAGCGATGTCGGTGTCGTTGGTGTCACTGAGCACGAAGAAGTCGAAGCGGTCCAGGTTGCCGGTGGCGGCCACCGACTCGAAGGTCGCGCGCAGGCCGGCGAAGACCCGTGGCACGTCCTCGTTGCAGATCGGCATGACGATCGCGGTGCGGGCATCGGCCGGGATCGGCTCGTTGCCCGCACTACTGCCGGAAATCTTGTACTTGTCACGGCCGGTGAGCAACTCGAGGAAGCCCATCAGCGCGGTCCAGAAGCCCGCCGACACCCAGCAGAACAGGATGCCGAAGAGGATCAGGATGGAGGTCTGCAAGGCATAGGGCCAGACCTGAACGACGGTATCCCAGATCGGCTGGTTGACCACTTCTTCCAGGTCGACGAACGACCAGCCCTGGTACGGCAGGATGCCCTTCATATACCAGCCGGCGACGATGGTCTGGCCGATCATCAGCGCCAGCAGGATGTAGCGGCGCAACGAGCCGACCCGGCGCCAGCGTGCCGGCGGCAGCTCGCGCTTGGGCGGTTGCGGTGCGTTGGTGCGGCCGGTCATGCGCCGCCACATGCGCACCAGGATATTGGTGCGCCAGGGCTCGGGCAGGACCTTGGTGCGCTTGATCGGCGGGGCGATCTTCAGGCACAGGCGGCCACCGCCGTCGACGCCGAGCATCTCGGCCTCTTCGAGCTCGGCGGCGCTGCCGACGGTCAGACGGGAACCCACCGAAGCCTGGACGGCCTCGGTGGCGCTGGCGGCCGGATCAGCCGCCAGGCGTTGGTGCAGCTCGCTGAAGGAAGAGCAGCTGGCGAGTTCCGCTCGCTGCTCGTCGCTCAGAGGAAGGTGGGCCAGGTACTCGCCAAGCGATTCCGGCCTTGCGTTTGAGTTACTCATCGGCAGGCAACTGATAGCTCCAGGTTTCGGTCAGCACCTTCTCGGTGGTGGCCGGGGCCCCGTTGGTGGACGCCGCGTCGGCGGCTGGTTGCTCGGCCGGCTTCTCGGCTTTCTCGGCCTTGGCATGCTGAGCCTTGGCGTGCTTGGCGGCCGCCTTGTCCTGCTGGGTTTCGGCAGGTTTGGTTTCCTTCGGTGCCTCGACCGGAACATCGCGTACCAGCGCGGCACGCATCTCGGTGGACTTCTTCGGATCCTTGACCTTCAACCGCAGGGTCAGACGCCAGCCCTTGATCTCTGGGTTATAGCGCAGATTGTTCTCGACCACCTCGGCGTTGTCGCCAACGCTGACCTGGCTGCGCACGGCAGTGTCGGCCGGCAGGGCGGCAAGGACCGGGCCGTCGAAGTCGACCAGGAAGGCCACGCTGCCATCGGCCTGACGGATCAGGTTGGCTTGCTTGACGTCACCGGTCGAACGCAGGGTCTGCTTGACCCAGCCAAGGTCCTGGGCCTGGAACTTGGGCTCACTGATGGTCCAGTGCAGGCGATAGTTGTACTCGAACGGCTTGCCTGGCTCAGGCAGGGTTTCCGGGCTCCAGAAAGCAACGATGTTGTCGTTGGTCTCGTCGGCGGTCGGAATCTCGACCAGGTCGACGGTGCCCTTGCCCCAGTCGCCCTTGGGCTCGATCCAGGTGCTTGGACGCTTCTGGTAGTTGTCGTCGAGGTCTTCGAAGTCGCTGAAGGCACGCTGGCGCTGCATCAGGCCGAAACCACGCGGGTTCTCGACGCTGAAGTTGCTCACGGCCAGGTGTTTCGGGTTGTTCAGCGGACGCCACAGCCATTCGCCGTTGCCGGCGTGGATCGACAGGCCTTCGGAATCGTGCAGCGCCGGACGGTAGTTCTGCACCTTCGACGGCTGGTTCGGGCCGAACAGGAACATGCTGGTCAGCGGGGCAATGCCCAGGCGGCTGACGTGGTCACGCAGGAACACCTTGGACTTGACGTCGACGATGGTGTCGTCGCCCGGACGCACGGTCAGCTTGTAGGCGCCGGTGGAGCGCGGCGAATCGAGCAGCGCGTAGATCACCAGGTGCTTGTCGGCAGGCTTGGGCTTCTCGATCCAGAACTCGCGAAAGCGCGGGAACTCTTCGCCCGACGGCAGCGCAGTGTCGATGGCCAGGCCACGGGCGGACAGGCCATAGGCGTGCCCCTTGCCGACCACGCGGAAGTAGCTGGCGCCCAGCAGGGTCATGATCTCATCCTGCTTGTCAGGCTTGTTGATCGGGTAGAGCACGCGGAAACCGGCGTAGCCGAGGTTCTTGGTGGCATCGGGGTCATGCGGTACGTCGCCGAACTCGAAGCGGCTCGGGTCGTACTTGATCTCTTCGACCTTCTTGGCGGTGATCTCGTTGATGGTCACCGGCGTGTCGAAGTGCATGCCCTGATGGTAGAAGGAAAGCTTGAACGGGGTCTTGTCATTCGCCCATTCGGCCTTTTCCTGGATGAAGCGGATTTTCTGATAGTCCGCGTACTTCATGTCGCGGAACACCGGAGGCAGGTTGCTCTTCGGTGCTTCGTACTTCTGGCCGGCCAGATCCTTTGCCTTGGCTGCAACATCGTCAAGATTGAATGCCCACAGCTGGCCTGCGCTCATCAGGCCAACCAGCGCTGCGCCTGCCAACAAGGCCGTGCGCAGCCGATTGCCGGGGATTCTTGGTGCATTACAGGGACTTACAATCACGAGCAACCCTCGCCGTAAACAGATCATGAAACCAACGGCCAGCGACCAATGCCGGGTTGGCGAGCACTGTTCGGACCCCGCAAGGGCGCAATGATTCCCCAAACGGATCCAGACAATGCTCGAGTCAGAGTGAAACGAACCTGCGAACGCAGGCTCACGCAGCGCGCGATTATCCAGCAGGCTGCGTTACAACGCATCAGGCTGGACAAACTATTTATCGTACAAAACCCCTTGTTTTCCTACAAACAAGGGGTTTTTGCGGCTTATATTTGTAACATAAATGTTACGGGGCCATCATTGACCAGGTGAACCTGCATGTCTGCACCAAAACGGCCACTCTCGACGTTCGAGTGCTGAAGCTTAGCCTGCTGCAAAAGATAGTCGAAAAGCTCGGCCCCCAGAGCAGGCGGTGCCGCCGTCGAAAAACCTGGCCGCATGCCACTACGAGTGTCGGCGGCCAGGGTGAACTGCGAGACCAGCAGCAGCCCGCCGCCGATATCCTTGAGCGACAGGTTCATCTTGCCCTGCGGGTCACTGAACACCCGGTAGTTCAGCAGCTTGTGCAAAAGCTTATCGGCATGTTCGCGGGTATCTTCAGGCTCGACCGCCACCAGCACCAGCAAACCCTGGTCTACCGCGCCGACGATCTCGCCCTCGACTTCGACCCGAGCTGCGCGTACACGCTGCAGCAGGCCCTTCATGCTTCTTCCAGGGGCAGGTCGAGCAGGCGACGGGCCATCTGGTCCGCGGCGCGTACCAGGGCATCGGTGATGCCCGGCTCGGACGCGGCGTGACCGGCATCGCGGATCACCTTGAGCTCACTGTTCGGCCAGGCCTGGTGCAGCTCCCAGGCGTTGTCCAGCGGGCAGATCACGTCGTAGCGGCCATGCACGATCACCGCCGGCAGGTGGGCGATCTTCGGCAAGTCGCGGATCAACTGGTCCGGCTCGAGGAAGCCATTGTTCATGAAGTAGTGGCATTCGATGCGGGCGATCGACAGCGCGCGCTGAGGCTCGGAGAAACGATCGACCACCAGCGGGTTGGGACGCAGCGTGGCGGTGCGGCCTTCCCAGGTCGACCAGGCCTTGGCGGCCTGCATCTGGGCGATCTGGTCGTGGCCGGTCAGGCGCTTGTGGAAGGCCTTGACCAGGTCACCGCGCTCATCCGCCGGGATCGGCGCGATGTAGTCCTGCCAGTAGTCAGGGAACAGACGGCTGGCGCCCGCCTGATAGAACCATTCGATTTCCTGGGGGCGGCACAGGAAGATCCCACGCAGGATCAGGCCATGCACGCGCTCGGGGTGAGTCTGGGCGTAGGCCAGCGCCAGCGTCGAGCCCCAGGAGCCACCGAACAGCACCCATTTGTCGATGCCCAGGTGCTCGCGGATGCGCTCCAGGTCTTCGATCAGGTGCCAGGTGGTGTTATTCTCCAGGCTCGCGTGCGGCGTGGAGCGCCCACAGCCGCGCTGGTCGAAGGTGATGATGCGGTAGAGGTTGGGGTCGAAGTAGCAACGGCTCTGGGCATCGCAGCCCGAGCCCGGACCTCCGTGGATGAACACCACCGGCAAACCTTCAGGCGAACCACTTTCATCGACGTACAACACGTGCGGCGCTTCCACGGCCAGATCGTGCCGGGCGTAGGGTTTGATCTGCGGGTAGAGGGTCTGCATTGCGCACTCCGTGTGGGGATTGTTCGGCCGAGGGCCATCATAAACCTGAATTGCGCTTTGAGCATGTCCCCGTGTGATGGGCATGCCCGATCATTATCTCAAGGCCCCCATAAACTGTTATGTCAGCCTGGCCTGCGTGGCTCACTAGCATCGGTGTTTTCCCATGAGACACCGCCATGAACAAGCCAGCCCCCCTCACGCCCCACGCCCTGATCGAGCACAAGATGCCGTCGTGGATGCGCACGACCCCCGCCCGCATGCACGCCGTCATGCGCAAAACCCTCAAAACTCCGCCGGCCTGGTTCGCGCAGGCCAACGCCACGACCCATGACCTCGCCCAAGCCTATGCCGACTACCAGGCCCAAAGTGCAAAGCTCGATGCACAAATGAGCGCGCTACCGGCGCTGACTGCGTTCGCCACCCAGCAGTTGCAACAGGCGATTCACACGCGGTTCAGGCTATCCCTCGACGTGGCCACCCACTACCTGATCAATGCCAGCAAGGCCGAAGCCTACAAGGCGCAACTGGAAGGCGACCCCGTCGTCGACGGGCAGCGCGCGCTGAAGCTGGCCACTCAATCGCTGTTGCACTGCGCGCTGCAGAACTTCGAGGAGGCCGAAGCCCAGCCCAATGGGCTGGATGGACAATCGCTCAGCGCGGCCGTAGTCGACAGCAACGTCTTCAGGTTCCTCACTCCTGTCGGAAAGCAACTAGCCATCGCGCCCCATGAGTTCGCAGCCCTGAGCCGTGAACTGGATATCGGCGGCCAGTACCAGACGCTGATCGCCGACCTGTTGAACACCGCAGCGCCAGCGCTGCGCGCTACCGAACAGGCGGCCTTGCGCGTGGAAGTGCACAAAGCCCGCCTCAGCCAAGCGATCGACGCCGAGCTGCATTCGATACTGCTCAGCCTCGTCGAGGACACGTCGGCCGAGTACCAGGGCAGCCCGGTGCGTTGCGCCGCACTGGCGCTGTTCGGGGTGCCATTGACCGGAGCCATGGTCATCGGCGCAGTCCCCTCCCCCGAACAACTGCTGATCTACGATCCGCTGCTGTTGCCGTACAAAGGCCTCCTTGTCACCTACCTTCCCGGCAGCGCCATACCCTTGAAACAGCACCATTCGGTGCACGAGGCGCAGGCCCACTTGCGCGAGCAATTGGGGAAAATGCCGGACAGCCAGCTCAAGCGCGCAGTGTCGGCGCGTGACAGCGCCACCTTCGTCGAAAAGCTGATCGACTGTCTGCGGCCCATCGACTGGAGCACGTTGAAACCTACCCCCAACGGCCAAGAACGCCAGGTCGAGCGGGTACGCGACCCCGAAGCCTGGGTACCCGTAACCCTGAAGCCTTTTCGCAAGCCGCTGCTCACGCACCTGGTCGAGCAGAAGCAACAGCGACTCAAGGACGACGCGGCATTCCACGCGGTGCCCACCGCCGTCGAAGACGAAAAGACCGCCACAAAGCGTCGAGCCTACTTCACCCAGTTGGCCTTCAACGCCCTCAACATCAGCGGCTTCTTCGTACCCGTGTTGGGCCAAGTGATGATGGGTGTGGCCGCGATCCAACTGAGCTATGAGATTTTCGAGGGTCTCGACAGCTGGGCCAACGGCGACCAGCAACAGGCATTCGAGTATCTGATGGACGTGGTCGAGAACGTGGCGCTCACCGCCGCCTTGGGGGCCGCCGGCGGCACAGGCGAGATACCGGCGCTCGAGCGCGTTGCGGTGGAAACGCCCTCGTTCATAGAAGAGCTCACCCCTATCGAACTGCCCAATGGCCAGACCCGCCTGTGGGCGCCCGACCTGCGACCGTTCGCGCACGACATCCTGTTGCCCGCCGACCTGCAGCCAGATGAATTCGGCCTTTACCACCACCAAGGCAAGACCTGGCTGGCGCTGGACGGCACCCACTATTCGCTGGCCCAGGCGGCGCATACCGGTGAGTATCGACTCGAACACCCGCATAACCCGCAGAGCTACCAGCCCAGCCTGCGTCACAATGGTGCCGGTGCCTGGCAGCACGAACTGGACCAACCGTTGACCTGGCAGGCACCCGCCCTCATGCGTCGCGCCAGCCCGCTGGCCACGGCGTTCGACGATGCAACCATCAGCCGCATTCTGGAGATCAGCGACACCCGGGAAGACGTATTGCGCCGGATCGTCACCGAGAATCAACGGCTTCCCGCACTGCTGGAAGACACCCTGACGCGCTTCAAGCTGGATCAGCAGATCAGCCAGGCGCCCGCCTACGCCGAGCCACACAAGGCCCAGGCCGAATTCGCCAAGCGCTACAGCGCCTTGTCGAGCACAGCGATGCCGTCCGCAGAGGTCATCCGCCAGCGCTACCCGCAACTACCGGGTGTCATCGTCGAGGAACTGCTGCGCCACGCCACGCGCGAGGAACTGCAAACCCTGGCACAGGCCAAGGTGCCCTACCGCCTGGCCCAGGAAATACGCATCTATCAGCAGCAGGTGCGCCTGGCGCGGGCCTACGAGGGGCTGTACCTGGACTCGGTGCGCAACGCCGATAGCGAGCGGCTGGCGCTGTACACGCTGGAGCGGTTGTCCGACTGGCCAGCCGGCACCCGCATGACCCTGGAGCAGCTGCCTGGCGGCAGCTTCGAGATCGGTGCAGCCGACACGCAGGGCCAGACCGTGGTCAGCACCGCCGCGGGCTACCTTGCGCAATCGAGTGCCGCCACGGGTATCGACTTGTCCACACACGCCTCGTTGTACAGCGCGCTGCTCGAAGTGATACCCGCCGCACTGCGCAAAACACTGACGGGCAACGATGCCGAACAAGCCCTTGCCCTGAAACGCCTGATCCAGGCCACCCCCCTGCCGCGCCCTGCACTCAGACGCCTGCTGGGCATGCAACCGCTGAACTCGGGCTACCGCTCACCGATGCGCCTGGCCGACGGACGCATCGGCTACCCGCTGGGCGGCCAAGGTGCGGCCGGGGGGCATTTCACACGCCATACCCTGCTGCGCATCATCCGCACCCTCGAACTGCCGGAATACCTCTCCCACTCGGCCGAACAGATCCTGACCCGCCTTGAAACCAGCGGCATGAACCGCTCGGACATCCATAACCGCCTGCGCCAGCTGCAAGAACAACGCACCACCCTGCAGCGCTGGCTGGACGATTGGCGCACGGCTGTCCACCCCGACACCCTCACTGCGCCCCAAGCGTTCTCCGAGCTTCAGGCACGCTTCATGAATCATTGGCACCGCAACGCATTGCCCAGCCTCGGCGACACCCAAGCCCCACTGCACCTGGAGCGCATCGACCTCAGCAGCTTCCCCACAGGCCTGCCCGACTTCCTCAGCGCAACGATCACGCACCTGCAACTGACCGAGCCGTCATTCGGCAATAGCGTGGGTTGGGCAGTATACGAGCGGCACCTGAACAACCTGTTCCAACAGTTGCCAGGCTTGCGCTCACTCGAAATCAGCCGCCCCTACTCGGAAACCGCGGCCCCCTCCCAATTACTGTTCAGCGTCGGCTTGATGGCCACGCACTTCCCCGAGCTCGAATCGCTCAGCCTGCTGAACCAGAACCTGCAACTGTCCGAAAGCGACATCAACAGCCTCGCCGGTCTGCGCCGTCTGCGTCGCCTGGACCTCGGCGGCAACCGCCTTTCAGAACGCTACCGCCCGGATTTTCGCGAGCTCACGCTGGACTACCTTGGCCTCGACCGTATGACCCTCGACCAATGGCCGCAGGGTCTGAGCCTGGGGTCACTGGCGAACATCGGCGAACTGTCGCTACGCGACAACAACCTGCGGGTACTGCCTGGCATGCTGTTCGGCAGCCACGCCGACGCACGCCCACGCACCGTCATCTCACTGGAAGGCAACCGCATCAGCGATGACCAATTGCTGCGCCTGCTGCTGGCCCAGGACACATCGACGCCCAACATCACGGTCGATATCTCACCCAGCCTGCGCACCCGCCTGGACCAACACATCCAGCAACGCCAGGCGCTGCACGAGGCCATCGACCAGTGGGCCAACGCCTCCAGTTCGAGCGCACCGCTAAGCCAAGCCGCGACGCTTGCCCGCCGCCGTATCGGCTCCGCGTTGAGCACCTTCTGGCAAAGCCAGGAACAAGGCCTGACCCAGACGACCTTGCGCTTGGAAGACATGGACCTGGGGCATTTCCCGCCACAGTTGCCGGCTTTCTTCAACGAGCGGGTGCCCAACCTGTCCATATCCCGAGCCAGCGGAACCACGGAGCAGTTGAACACGTTCTTCGCCCGGCTGCCGAACGTCGAGAGCCTGAACCTGGTGGAGTACATCGGCGCCACCCAGACCCTGCCCACGGCACTGTTGCGCCTGCCAAACCTGACCTACCTCTCGATACGTGACATGGGCCTGGAGGTGAACGACAACCTGCTTGCAACCCTCGCCCACTTGAGCAACCTGACGCTGTTGGACCTGGGCGGCAACCGCATGGGTAGCATCACCCAAGTGCCCGAAGGGCTGCGCAACCTGCGCCGCCTCGACCTGAACAACATGGGCCTGCAGCACTGGCCGACCTGGGTCGACAGCCTGCTGCCGATGGACATGCTGGATCTCAGTGAAAATCAGCTCACTGCACTTCCCGAACACATTCTCAGCAACATCAACAACGACTTCCCGATCTCATCGATCGCCTTGTTCGGTAACCCGCTGAGCATGGACACCATGATGCGCGCGCGCACCTCGTCGGACAGCCAGCACAGCTACACCTTCGCCATGGACATGCCCGACGACCTGCTCCTGCTCACCTCCTCAGATGATGAAATGGCTGGCGGGCACCTGCACAACCCGATGCTTTCGGTCGATAACGATCTGCCCAACATCGACGACTGGTTGCTCGGCACAGAGGCGCAGAACGAAGCCCTGAAAAGCGCCTGGGATACCCTCGAAGAAGGCGGTGAGGCCGCCAACCTGCTGGCGCTGGTCGGCCGGTTGCGCCAGGCCGCCCCCTATCGCAACGGGCAGACCCGCCAATCGTTCTGCGAGCGCGTGCGTCTGATGCTGGTCAAGGCCTCGGTCATTACCGAGGAGCGACTGCTGTTCAACGCCGTGGCCGAGGAGGCCCTGGTACAGCCCGACACCGGCAGCCAGACCTGCCATGACGGCGCGCTGCTGGTGTTCCAGAACATCGAACTGCTGATCGACGGCCGGCGCCTGCTGACCGAGCCGGCAGACTCGGAGCACACGCTCTACCGTGAGCTGCGTCGCCTGTACCGCCTGCACCGCCTGGACGAGATCGCCCGGGACAAGGCCAGAGGACGCGACGAGGCAGAGGTGCGCCTGGCCTATCGACGTGGGTTGAACGAAGAACTCAAGCTTGGCGTACCGGACGACAACATGCTGTATCAGGCATCTGCCGACGTCAGCCGTAACGAACTGGCGTTGGCCGTGGACCAGGTGCACCGCGAAGAACAGGGCGAATCGTTCCTGAACTACGCCACCAGCAACCAAGAATGGATTCGCTACCTGCGCCATACCAACCAGGCGCGCTTCGATGCAATCGAACAGCAGTACCAGGCGCAGGTACTGGAGTTGCCCGAGCAGTTCCCCGACAGCACCCTGGAGCAACTCGCGCCGGAGTTCGACAACTTGAAGCGTGACAAGGACGCAAAAGAGGCCCGCCTGATTCTGGAGCTGACCATTCAGGCCAACCCCGAACGCGAGTGACGTGTTGGCGACACCGCACCGTCCCCAGGCCGGCTTTGTTCCGGCCTGGGGCTGGCCTCACTTGCCGTAACGCATCTTGCTCCACTCGAGCACGCTGGCGAGCAGATGCTGCAGCACCTCCTGCGTGGGCCGCGCCAGATCCTCGCGGTAGGCGAACGGCTCCACCTCTTCCATATAGGTGCTCTGCGCCAGCTCCAGTTGCACTGCATGGATATGATTGGTCGGATCCCCGTAATGCCGGGTGATGTGTCCGCCTTTGAAGCGCCCGTTGAGCACATGGGTATAGGCTGGCGCCTGGGCACACACCTTCTCCAGCCGTTCGGCCAGCTCCGAGTCACAGCTCGCGCCGTTGAAGGTGCCGAGGTTGAAGTCCGGCAGCTTGCCCTCGAACAGGTGCGGGATCACCGAACGGATCGAGTGGGCATCCCACAGCAGCGCGTAACCGAATTCGGCGCGCAGGCGATCCAGCTCCTGGCGGATCGTGCCGTGGTAAGGGCGCCAGATCTGCTCCAGGTAGGTGGCACGCTCGTCGGCCGACGGCACCTGGCCGTCCCTGAACAACGGCTCGCCCTCGAACAGCGTCGCCGGGTACAGACCCGTGGTGGCGCCGACATACAACGGCTTGTCATCGTCCGGTCGGTTCAGGTCGATGACGAAGCGCGAGTACTGCGCCGCCACCACGCTGGCACCCAGCTCACGGGCAAAATCGTACAGCTGCGGGATATGCCAGTCGGTGTCCGGCAGGCTTTTGGCCTCGTCCACCAGCCCGGCCTCGACCGCCGGGGTCAACTTGAGGCCGGCGTGGGGCATGCTGATCAGCAGCGGCAGGCGACCTTGATGAAAACTCAATACCTTGTCCATGACGCCTCGCTCAGTGGGAAATTTCATGGCCCAGGCGCACCACGCGCTTAGGCAGGTCGCCACCCAGCCAGTAGGCCAGGTCGGCAGGTCGTTCGATCTGCCAGGCGACGAAGTCGGCGACCTTGCCAGTCTCCAGCGAACCATGGCTGTCGCCCAGGCCCAGGGCCGTGGCGGCGTACAGGGTGACACCGGCCAAGGCTTCTTCCGGGGTCATGCGGAACAGGGTGCAGCCCATGTTCAGCATCAGGCGCAGCGACAGCACTGGCGAGGTGCCGGGGTTGAGGTCGCTGGACAGAGCGATCTTCACGCCATGCCGACGCAGAGCGTCCATCGGCGGCAACTGGGTTTCGCGCAGGAAGTAGAACGCCCCC
Source organism: Pseudomonas sp. RW10S2 (assembly GCF_014268985.1). Taxonomy (NCBI): domain Bacteria; kingdom Pseudomonadati; phylum Pseudomonadota; class Gammaproteobacteria; order Pseudomonadales; family Pseudomonadaceae; genus Pseudomonas; species Pseudomonas sp. RW10S2. The sequence goes on from NZ_JABWRO010000045.1 coordinate 12,954, forward strand.
GGCAGCAGCACGGCGACGGTGCCAGCCTGAGCCATGGCGATGGCATCTTCCTCGGTCATGAATTCCAGGTGATCGGCCGACAGCGCCTGGTAGCGCGCCGCGAGCGTGGAGCCATGCAGCGACGACAATTGTTCAGCGTGCAGCTTGACCGGCAACCCCAGTTCGCGCGCCTTGATGAACACCCGCTCGACCTGCGCCGGCGAGAACGCCAGGTGCTCGCAGAAGGCATCCACCGCATCCACCAACCCTTCAGCGGCCAGGGCCGGGAGCATCTCGTCGCAGACATGGGTGATGTAGTCGTCGGCCCGCCCGGCGTACTCCGGCGGCAAAGCGTGGGCGGCAAGGCAGGTGGCGCGGACGGTCACCGGCAGCTCTTCTGCGATGCGTCGGGCAACGCGCAGCATCTTGCGCTCGTTGGCCAGGTCCAGGCCGTAGCCGGACTTGATCTCCAGGGTGGTCACACCATCGCGCAGCAACGCCTGAACGCGCTGACGGGCGCTGGCAAGCAGTGCGTCCTCACTGGCCGCGCGAGTAGCACGCACGGTGCTGGCGATGCCACCGCCCTGGGCGGCGATCTCGGCGTAGCTGACGCCCTGCAGGCGCTGCTCGAACTCACCGCTGCGGTTGCCGCCGAACACCGTGTGGGTGTGGCAGTCGATCAGGCCGGGTGTGACCCAGGCGCCGCCCAGGTCGACCACACGTTCGGCATCGACGCCCGGCAGTTCGGCCTGGGGGCCGATCCATTCGATCAGCCCGGCATTGGTGACGATCGCCGCGTCCTCGATGATCGAGTAGCTGCCGTTGGCCATGGTGGCCGCGTGGCAGTGCTGCCAGAGGGTTCTCATAAAGCTCTCCACAAGTCAGCGGTGCAGTTCGGCCTGCTCCCGGGCGACCTGGCCCTGCCCTGAGCGCGGCTTGCACCACAACAGGTAGGACAGCACCAGGAACACCACCCACGCCACGCCCACCAGCAGCGCCGCCTGGGTGTTCGGGAAGTAGCCGAGCACACCGAAAATGAACAACATGAACACAATCGCCAGCGCCGGACCCCATGGCCAGAACGGCACCGGGAACTCCAGCGCGGCCGCTTGCTCGCGGCTCATGCGCCGACGCATGGCCACCTGGGTGACCAGAATCATCAGCCACACCCACACGGTGGCGAAGGTAGCGATCGAGGCGATCAGCAGGAAGACGTCTTCCGGAATCAGGTAGTTGAGCAGCACCCCCAGCAGCAGAGCAGCGCCCATCACCAGCACCGTCAGCCACGGCACGCCGTGCCGGGACAACTGCGCGAACCCGCGCGGCGCCTGGCCCTGTTCGGCCAGGCCATACATCATGCGACCCGCACCGAAGATGTCGCTGTTGATCGCCGAAACCGCCGCGGAAATCACCACCACGTTCAGCACCGCAGCGGCCGAGCCGATGCCAAGGTTGCTGAAGATCTGCACGAAGGGGCTGCCCTGGGTGCCGATCTGTGGCCAGGGATACAGGCACATCAGCACGAACAGCGTCAGCACGTAGAACAGCAGGATGCGCAGCGGCACGGCGTTGATCGCCTTGGGGATGACGCGCTTGGGGTCCTGCGCCTCACCGGCGGTGATGCCGATGATCTCGATGCCGCCGAAGGCGAACATCACCACCGCGAACGAGGCGATCAGGCCACCGACACCATTGGGCAGGAAGCCGCCATGCTCGAACAGGTTGGCGACACCGACGCTGGTTTCGCCACCGGCCTGGCCCAGGCCGAACGCCATGATGCCGAAGCCGGCCACGATCATCGCCACGATGGCGCCGACCTTGAGCAGCGACAGCCAGAACTCCATCTCGCCGAACACCCTGACGTTGCACAGGTTCAGCCCGCCGATCAGGAACACGATGCCCAGCACCCAGATCCAGCGCGGCACCTCGGGAAACCAGAAGCCCATGTAGATCCCGAACGCGGTGACGTCGGCGATGCACACGATGATCATCTCGAAGGCATAGGTCCAGCCGAGCACGAATCCGGCCATTGGCCCGAGATAGGTGCTGGCGTACTGCCCGAAAGAACCGGCCACGGGGTTGTGCACGGCCATCTCGCCGAGGGCGCGCATGACCATGAACACCGCCGCGCCGCCGATCAGGTAGGCCAGCAGCACTGCTGGCCCGGCCATCTGGATCGCCGACGCCGAGCCGTAGAACAGGCCGGTGCCGATGGCCGATCCCAAGGCCATGAATCGAATGTGTCGGGCGGTCAGCCCGCGCTTGAGTCCTTGTGCTGGTTGCATGGTTCGTCCTTATTGTTGTTCTTGATTGCCTCATCGCGGGACGAGCCCGCGACTGCAGGTTCGGCTACGGGAGCGAGCTCGGCCCGCGATGGCATCGACACCGATCACAGGCTCGGCAGTACTCCGGCGGGCAGCAACCCGGTCAGGCGTCCGTCGGCCAATAGCTCCACCGCCACCTCGATATCCGGCGCGAAGAAGCGGTCACGGTCATAGTGCGGCACCTCGCGGCGCAGGGTCTGGCGCGCCTGCTCCAGCTTGGCCGAGGTCTTCAGGCCCTCACGCAGGTCCAGGCCCTGACAGGCGCCCAGCCATTCGATGGCCAGCACGCCACGGGTGTTCTCGGCCATCTCCCACAGACGTTTGCCGGCGGCCGGGGCCATCGACACATGGTCTTCCTGGTTGGCCGAGGTCGGCAGGCTGTCGACGCTGTGCGGGTGCGACAGGGCCTTGTTCTCGCTGGCCAGTGCGGCGGCGGTGACCTGGGCGATCATGAAGCCGGAGTTGACCCCGCCGTTTTCCACCAGGAACGGCGGCAGCTGCGACATGTGCTTGTCCATCATCAGCGAGATGCGGCGTTCGCTCAGCGAGCCGATCTCGGCAATGGCCAGCGCGATGTTGTCGGCCGCCATGGCCACAGGCTCTGCGTGGAAGTTGCCGCCCGAAATCACCTCGTCCTCGGCGGCGAACACCAGCGGGTTGTCGGATACCGCGTTGGACTCGATGGCCAGCACCTCGGCAGCCTGGCGCAGTTGCGTAAGGCAGGCGCCCATGACTTGCGGCTGGCAACGCAGCGAGTAAGGGTCCTGGACCTTGCCGCAGTTCTTGTGCGACTGCGAAATCTCGCTGGAGTCGCCCAGCAGGTCGCGGTAGCAGGCGGCAGCGTCGATCTGGCCACGTTGCCCGCGCACCTCATGGACACGCGCATCGAACGGCGAGCGCGAGCCCAGTGCCGCTTCCACGGTGAGCGCACCACAGGCGATGGCCCCGGCGAACAGGTCTTCGGCCTGGAACAGGCCACGCAGCGCATAGGCGGTGGACGCCTGCGTACCGTTGAGCAGGGCCAGGCCTTCCTTGGCAGCCAGGGTCAGCGGCTCGAGGCCTGCCACCGCGAGGGCTTCGTTGGCATTCAGCCATTGTCCCTGGTAACGCGCCTTGCCCTCGCCCAGCAATACCAGCGACATGTGCGCCAGCGGCGCGAGGTCGCCAGAGGCGCCAACCGAGCCCTTCAGCGGAATGTGCGGATAGACCTCGGCGTTGACCAGGCTGATCAGCGCATCGATGACCTTGCGGCGGATGCCGGAGAAACCACGGCTGAGGCTGTTGATCTTCAGCACCATGATCAGACGCACCAGCGCATCGTCCAGCGGCGCGCCGATCCCGGCAGCGTGGGACAGCACCAGCGAGCGCTGGAGGTTTTCCAGGTCGTGGCTGGCGATGCGGGTCGAGGCCAGCAGGCCGAAGCCGGTGTTGATGCCGTAGGCCGTGCGGTCTTCGGCCAGAATGCGCTCGACGCAGGCAACACTGGCGTCGATGGCGGCTCCAGCGTCGGCATCGAGGCTCAGGCGCACCGGCGCCTGGTGGATGCGGCGCAACTGGGCCAGGGTCAACTGGCCGGGGGTCAGGGTAAAAGCTTCCATATTCATGCTCCTTGTTATTTTGTTTAGTGCAGCGCAGCCAGCAGCGGCTGCGGCAACCGTGGATCCTTGAGCAAGGCCGCGGTGCTGGCGATGTCCGGCGCCAGCCAGCGGTCCTGCAGGTAGGCAGGCACGCTCTCGCGCAGCAAGCGCCAGGCCGCGTCGGTGCCCGCGCCGAAACGCTGTTCCTTGAGGAATTCGAATGCCTGGGCGGCCAGCAGGTACTCGATGGCGAGGATCTGCGTGCAGTTCTCCAACACCTGGTGCAGCTTGAGCGCAGCATTGGTGCCCATGCTCAGGTGATCTTCCTGCAGCCCCGAGGTGACGAAATTGTCGAGCACCGCGGGCTGCGCCAGCTGGCGGTTCTGCCCGCACAGCGAGGCGGCGACGTACTGGGCGATCATCATCCCCGAGTTGACGCCCGGGTTGCTGACCAGGAACGCCGGCAAGCCACTGACATGCGGATTGACCAGGCGGTCCAGACGCCGCTCGGCGATCGAGCCGATCTCGGCCATGGCGATCGCCAGCAGGTCGGCAGCCAGGGCCACCGACTGGCCGTGGGGGTTGGCCTGCGAGACCACACGGAAATCGTCCGGTGTGCCGAGCAGCAGCGGGTTGTCGTTGGCGCCGTTGAGCTCGGCCTCGACCTGACGCACCACATGGGCCAGTTGGTCGCGCGCCGCGCCATGCACCTGCGGGATCGAGCGGATGCTCAGGGCGTCCTGGGTACGGATGCCTTTGCTCGAGGCGATCACTTCACTGCCATCGAGCAGCGCGCGCAGGTTCTCGCCCACCACTTGCATGCCTGGGTGTGGCTTGAGGGCGATGATCTCGGCGTCGAACGCGGCGATCTGGCCGCGCAGGGCCTCGAAGCTCATGGCGCCGATCACATCGGCCCATTGCAGCAGGCGGCTGGCGTCATCCAGTGCAAGGCTGGCGAGGCCGGTCATGCACGGCGTGCCATTGACCAGGCACAGCCCGTCCTTGGCCCCCAGCTGCACAGGCGCAAGCCCGGCATCGGCCAAGGCCTCGGCGGCCTCCACGAGGCGCCCGCGATAACTGACCTTGCCCACCCCCAGCAGGCTCACGCCGATGTGGGCCATGTGCGTCAGATACCCCACCGAACCCTGGGACGGAACCTGCGGGGTAATGCCATGTTCGAGCAACGCCAGCAGCGCCTCGACCACCGAACGCTGCAGGCCCGACTTGCCGTGGCTGTAGTTGACGATGGCGGCGCAGATGATCGCCCGCGTCTGTTCGTCCGGCAGCGCCGGGCCGACCCCGCAGGCGTGGCTGAGCAAGGTGTTGCGCGACAGTGCGCTGAGCTGCTCGCCCTGCAACGAGACATTGCACAAGGCGCCCAGGCCGGTGTTCACGCCATAGGCGCGCTCGCCGCTGTCGACGATACGCCGGACGATGGCCTGGGCGTTGTCGATACGCGCCCAGACCTGCGGTGCCAGCTCCAGGCGCGCGCCATGGCGGGCCACGGCGGCGATGTCCTGCCACCGTACAGGCCCGTTGCCGATCACCACGACTTCAGGTTTCGACATGATGCTCCTCATACCGCGACGGCGCGGCGCTGAACGAAACGGTCAACGTATTCGTCGGCCGGAGAGTGAAGGATTTCCTGCGGCGTACCCACCTGGATCAGGCGGCCATCCTTGAGAATGGCAATGCGGTTGCCGATGCGTACCGCCTCGTCCAGGTCATGGGTGATGAACACGATGGTCTTGTGCAGGGTTTTCTGCAGTTCCAGCAACTGGTCCTGCATTTCGGCGCGGATCAGTGGGTCGAGGGCGCTGAAAGCCTCGTCCATGAGAATGATGTCAGTGTCGGCGGCCAGCGCCCGGGCCAGGCCCACGCGCTGGCGCATGCCGCCGGAGAGCTGGTGCGGATACTTCTTCTCGTAGCCCTTCAGGCCCACGGTCTCGATCCACTGCAGCGCACGCTCCTGGCACAGCTGCTTGCTCTCGCCACGCACCTTCAGGCCGTAGGCGACGTTGTCCAGCACATTGCGGTGCGGCAACAGGCCGAAGCTCTGGAACACCATGCTGATCTTGCGTCGGCGGAATTCGCGCAGGGCGTCCATGTCGTACTGCAGGATATCTTCGCCATCCACCAGGATCTGCCCGCTGGTGGGGTCGATCAGGCGGTTGAAGTGGCGCACCAGGGTGGACTTGCCCGAGCCGGACAGGCCCATGATGACGAAGATCTCGCCGCTGCCGATCGACAGCGACAGGTCGTTGACCCCAATCACGCAGCCGGTCTGCGACAGCACCTGCTCCTTGCTGCGCGCCTCGCGGATCAGTTGCAGGGCTTCCCCGGCGCGCTCGCCGAAGATCTTGAAGACGTTCTTCACTTCGATCTTGCTGATCGGCTGCGTGCTCATTTGCTCACCTCATGACGTGGCCGACCATAGGCCTGGGTAATGCGGTCGATCACCACCGCGAGAATCACGATGGCCAGGCCCGCTTCGAGGCCGCGGCCAACGTTGAGGGTCTGGATGCCAACCAGCACGTCCTCGCCCAGGCCGCGGGCGCCGATCATCGAGGCGATCACCACCATCGACAGGGCCATCATGGTGGTCTGGTTGATCCCGGCCATGATGCTCGGCAGCGCCAGCGGCAACTGCACGCCGAACAGCTGCTGCCAGCGGTTGGCGCCGAAGGCGTTGATCGCTTCCATCACCTCGCCATCGACCTGGCGAATCCCCAGGTCGGTCAGGCGGATCAGTGGCGGTGCGGCATAGATGACCGTGGCGAAGATCGCCGGCACCTTGCCCAGGCCGAACAGCATCAGCACCGGGATCAGGTATACGAAGCTGGGCATGGTCTGCATGATGTCCAGCAGCGGCATCAGTACCGCCCGCAGGCGATTGCTGCGCGCCGACAGGATGCCCAGTGGGATGCCCACCAGCACCGAGATCAGCGTGGCCACCAGCATCAGCGCGAGCGTCTGCATCAGCTTGTCCCACAGGCCGACAGCGCCGACCAGGAACAGCAGGCCGGTGATCACCAGGGTCGGCAGGATGCGGCGGGTGGCGTGCCAGGCGATGACCGCGACGACCCCCAGCATCAGCCACCAGGGCGTCGCACGCAGCAGGCCTTCGAGGTTGACGATGGCCCACAGCAGGGTGTCGGAAATGTGCCGGAACACATCGCCGTAGTTGGTCACCAGCGCATCGACCCAGCCATTGACCCAGTCGGCGATGGAGAATGTGAGGTTGTCAGGGAACATAGGTACCACTCATCAGGTGAGGACGCTCAGAGCGCCGCATTGATCTTCTTGGCAGCGTCTTCACTGACCCACGCCTGCCAGACTTCAGGATGTTCCTTGAGGAAGATCTTGGCCAGCTTCGGCGATTCGATGCGCTCCTTGCTCATGCGCCCCAGATTCTGGTTGAGAATGTCGAGCGGAATATTGACCTTTTCCAGTACGCCGACCAGCTCCGGCGCTTGTTCGTGGAAGGTTTTCGACAGGCCGACCTTGATCGACACGGTCTTGTCCACACCCGGCTTTTCCTCGAGCTTGACCAGGTCGATCTGGCCCATCAGCGGGGTCGGCGTCCAGTAGTAGAGCAGGATCGGTTCGCCGCGCTTGTAGCTCGACAGCGCCGCAGCATCCAGCGCCGGGCCGGTGCCCGGGCGGAAGTTGGTGAATTTGTCTTCCAGGCTGTATTCCTTGAGCATCTGGGTGTTGTCCAGCTCACAGGTCCAGCCGGCCGGGCAGTTGTAGAAACGGCCTTTGCTCGGTTCTTCAGGATCCTTGAAGACACTGGCGTACTGGGCCAGGTCGGCCACGTTCTTCAGATCCGGCGCCTTGGCTTCGAGCTTGCGCTTGGCATCGCCCTCGATCACGTAGCGCGGCACGTACCAGCCTTCGACCGCACCGACCACCGGTGCGCCGACGCCGACCACCTTGCCGGCTGCCTCAGCCTTTTTCCACACCTCGCTGCGACCCACCCATTCCTCGGCGAAGACCTGGATATCGTTGGTGCCCAGGGCGTTCTCCATGGTGATGGAGTTGCCCGGCAGGCTGTCGGTCTTGCAGTCGTAGCCCTTCTCGAGAACGAACTGCATCACATCGGTCAGCAGCATGCCGCTTTCCCAGTTCAGCCCGGCGAATTTCACCGGTTTGCCGGATTCGCACCAGGTAGCGGCCTGAGTGGCACCGGCGCTGCCGAGCAGGCCAAGGGCGAACAGCGAAGCAAGCAAGGTCTTGTTGGTTTTCATTGCGTGACGCTCCCAAACCTAAGAAGTGGAAATCGGCAGTCCTTGCAAAGAAGGTGGATCACCTGGGGCCACTGCGTGCCCCTTCGCGGGCAAGCCCGCTCCTACAGTAGGAGCGGGCTTGTCCCGCGATGGGGCTGCGCAGCAGCCCCTGGGACGCCGATCAACCCGTAATCATCGGCAGGTTCAGACCCTGCTCTTTGGCGCAATCGATCGCAATCTGGTAACCGGCATCGGCATGACGCATCACGCCGGTGGCCGGGTCGTTGGTCAGGACGCGGGCAATGCGCGCTGCCGCTTCGTCGGTACCGTCACAGACGATGACCACACCCGAGTGCTGGGAGAAGCCCATGCCCACGCCACCGCCGTGATGCAGGGAAACCCAGGTGGCACCGCCTGCAGTGTTGAGCAGGGCGTTGAGCAGCGGCCAGTCGGACACGGCATCGGAGCCATCCTGCATGGATTCGGTTTCACGGTTCGGGCTCGATACGGAGCCGGAGTCCAAGTGATCGCGGCCGATCACCACCGGGGCGGACAGCTCGCCGCTGCGCACCATTTCGTTGAACGCCAGGCCCAGCTTGGCGCGAAGGCCCAGGCCAACCCAGCAGATACGTGCCGGCAGGCCCTGGAAGCTGATGCGCTCGCGGGCCATGTCCAGCCAGCGGTGCAGGTGCTCGTCGTCCGGGATCAGTTCCTTGACCTTGGCGTCGGTCTTGTAGATGTCCTGCGGGTCGCCCGACAGGGCTGCCCAGCGGAACGGGCCGATGCCGCGGCAGAACAGCGGACGGATGTAGGCCGGCACAAAGCCTGGGAAGTCGAAGGCATTCTTCACGCCTTCTTCCTGGGCCATCTGGCGGATGTTGTTGCCGTAGTCGAAGGTCGGCACGCCAGCCTTCTGGAAGTCGAGCATGGCTTGCACGTGCACGGCCATCGATTGCTTGGCGGCCTTGACCACGCCAGCCGGGTCGGTCTTGGCGCGGTCGCGGTACTGCTCCCAGGTCCAGCCGATCGGCAGATAGCCATTGAGCGGGTCGTGGGCGCTGGTCTGGTCGGTGACCATGTCCGGACGCACGCCACGCTTGACCAGTTCCGGGAGGATTTCAGCAGCGTTGCCATGCAGGGCGATGGAAACCGCCTTGCCTTCGGCGGTGTACTGGGCGATGCGTGCCAGGGCGTCATCGAGGTCAGTGGCCTGCTCGTCGACATAACGGGTGCGCAGGCGGAAGTCGATGCTGACCTGCTGGCATTCGATGTTCAGCGAGCAAGCGCCAGCCAGGGTCGCGGCCAGAGGCTGGGCCCCGCCCATGCCGCCCAGGCCTGCGGTCAGCACCCAGCGGCCCTTGAGGTTGCCGCCGTAGTGCTGGCGACCGGCTTCGACGAAGGTTTCGTAGGTGCCCTGAACGATGCCCTGGCTACCGATGTAGATCCAGCTGCCGGCGGTCATCTGGCCGTACATGGCCAGGCCCTTGGCGTCCAGCTCGTTGAAGTGCTCCCAGTTGGCCCAGTGCGGCACCAGGTTGGAGTTGGCGATCAGTACACGGGGGGCGTTGCTGTGGGTCTTGAACACGCCGACCGGCTTGCCCGACTGCACCAGCAGGGTTTCGTCGTCGTTCAACTCCTTGAGGGTGGAGACGATCTTGTCATAGCACTCCCAGTTGCGCGCAGCACGGCCGATGCCGCCGTACACCACCAGCTCCTTGGGGTTTTCGGCCACTTCCGGATCCAGGTTGTTCATCAGCATCCGCAGCGGGGCTTCGGTCAGCCAGCTCTTGGCGTTCAACTGGGTGCCACGTGGGGCGCGGATCTCGACGTCACGGAAGGTGGTGGGCTTTTTGTCAGTCACGAAAGGTGCTCCTTGAGCGATCTATTCAAACCCGACGAGATCGGCGGGCCGGGGCTGTTCAGTACCGTGCGGATGGGACGGCCTATCCACTATCGCGCACTTATCTTTACTTGTACATACAAGCATATGCAATTGAATTGCCAAGTCGCCGAAATGGGTGGTTAGAGGTGTTCGGGTGATGGGCTGAAGACCTTGTGAATCAAGGGCTTGAGGGGGGGAAGAAAAATCAGGGGGAAGGATGTGGTGGGAATTCAGACGGCAATGGCTTTGCGCCACTTTGGGGCATTCGGTAACAGGGTGCGCTGTATGCGGGCGTTACCGGGTAACTGTTTTGCAGGGTTTTTGAGAGCCCTATCGCAGGACGAGCCCGCTCCTACAGGTCCAGGACAGCGCTGAATCTGTAGGAGCGGGCTCGTCCCGCGATAGGGCCCGCGAAACTCACACGTGTCGAGGGCTCAACTCGATAACGCAGCAGCGCCCCGATACCTCGACCTCGAGCAAGCCCGCGTTACCACTGAGCTGCAGGCAGTCATACAACCCAAGCCCCGACTCCTGCCCCTGGATCGCAACGTGCAAGTCCACCTCGGCACTGAACACCAGCACGGTCTCGGCCGCACTGAACAGGCGGGTGCTAGCGGCAAACCACTGCAACCGCGCCCCGTACCGGTTCGGCGCATAGATCAGGTTGAAGTCGCGGATCGGGCCCCCCTGAAGCGTGCAGGCCACCTGGCTCTCGCCATTGAACGCAAAGGCATCGAACGGTAGCAACGGCCGGCTTTCGTGACCGTCCACCGACAGGCGCATGCCATCGCCCTGCAGCACGGTGATGATCCGCTGGTAACCGGTAAAACTGGAAAAGCCGCCAGAGGCCTCGATATCGGCGATCGACAGGCGCCAGCCGAACCCGTCCAGGCCAATGCCCGCATCGCGGGTGATCTCTTCGGTGGACCCACCACCGTTCTTCCAGGGCATGCGCGGATAATCGCGGGCACGCAACAACTGCAACTGGCTCATTTGCTGAAACGTCCTTCCAGGCGATGACGGGAACCGGGGTGAATCAAGCGCGCGGCGGTGACCGGCTGGCGGCCCGACCAGGTACGCCGGCGAATCAGCAGGCACGGCTCGCCACGCTCGATCTGCAGCAGCTTGCATTCGTCCGGCTCAGCCAGGATCGCTTCGACCACGTGCTCGCCTTCGGTCAGTGGGGCGACCTGGGACAGATAGGCGTAGGGCGTCTGCCGGGTGAAGTCCTGCTTGAGGTAGTCTGGCGCGATCAGTGCATTGACGTAGCGGTCCTCGATCTGCACCGGCACGCCGTTTTCGTAATGCACGATCAGCGAATGGAACACCCGCTGGCCTTCGCGCATGTCCAGCGCCAGGGCACGCTCGGAGCCGGCAGGCTCTTCGGCCAGAACGATCACCTGACAGCGGTGCTGATGCCCGCGCCCGGCGATCTCGTCAGCGATGTTGTTGACTTCGAACAATGCCGAGCGGGTCTTGGGTTCGGCGACGAAAGTCCCGACGCCCTGCATGCGGACCAGCAGGCCCTCGGCGGTCAGCTCGCGCAGGGCGCGGTTGATGGTCATGCGGCTGAAGCCCAGTTGGCTGACCAGCTCGCTTTCCGACGGGACGCGATGATGGGGCGGCCAGCTGCCGTTTTCGATCTGCTGGACGATCATCTGCTTGACCCGCGCATACAGCGGCGCCGGCCCTTCGCCCATCTGGGCCACCAGCGCGGAGACGGAAGGTGTCGGCACGGCTATGCATCCTTGTGCAATTTGATTGACGGTAGCTTGCCGCAGTTTACCCGGCAGGCAAACGTCTGTATATGTATATACAAATAACGATACAGGATGACCGAGTGATGTCCGCCTACTTCGCCGAACGTGCCCTGCTACCTTCAGGCTGGGCCAGCAATGTCCGCCTTGAGGTGTCCGCCGACGGGCGGCTCGAAAAAATAGACGCGAACGCCAGTGCCGAAGGCGCCGAGCGCCTGGCCGGCCCGCTGCTGCCGGGCATGCCCAACCTGCATTCCCACGCCTTCCAGCGCGCCATGGCAGGCCTGGCGGAGGTGGTCGGCAACCCCAACGACAGTTTCTGGACCTGGCGCGACCTGATGTACCGCCTGGTCGGCCTGATCACTCCCGAGCAATTGCAGGTCATCGCCCGCCAGCTGTACATCGAGATGCTCAAGGCCGGCTACACCTCGGTGGCCGAATTCCACTACGTGCACCATGACAACACCGGCAAGCCCTACGCCGATCCCACCGAGCTATCCCGCCAGATCAGCGCCGCGGCGCGCGCCAGCGGCATCGGCCTGACGCTGCTGCCGGTGCTGTACTCCCACTCCGGCTTCGGCGGCCAGGCACCGAACGAGGGCCAGCGGCGCTTCATCAACGCCACCGAGCAGTACCTGCGCCTGCAGCAACAGCTCAAGCCGCTGCTGGCCGCGCAACCCGCGCAGCACCTGGGCCTGTGTTTCCACTCGCTGCGCGCGGTAACGCCACACCAGATCGCCGAAGTGCTGGCCGCCAGCGACAAGGCGTGCCCGATCCACATCCACATCGCCGAGCAGCAGAAGGAAGTCAACGACTGCCTCAGCTGGAGCGGCCGTCGCCCGGTGCAATGGCTGTACGAGCACGTCGAGGTGGATTCGCGCTGGTGCCTGGTGCATGCAACCCACGTCGAGGCCGACGAAGTCAGCGCCATGGCCCGCAGCGGCGCGGTGGCAGGGCTGTGCCTGACCACCGAGGCCAACCTGGGCGATGGCATCTTCCCGGCCGTCGACTTCCTGGCCCAGGGCGGGCGCATGGGCATCGGCTCGGACAGCCATGTCTCGCTGAGCGTGGTCGAGGAACTGCGCTGGCTGGAGTATGGCCAGCGCCTGCGCGACCAGCGGCGCAACCGGCTATACCGCAGCGACCAGCCGATGGTCGGCCGGACCCTCTACGACGCGGCGCTGGCAGGCGGTACGCAGGCCCTGGGGCAAGAGATTGGCGAGCTGGCGGTGGGCAAGCGTGCCGATTGGCTGGTGCTCGATGGGCAGGATCCGTACCTGGCGACCTCGAGCGGCGACGGCATCCTCAACCGCTGGCTGTTCGCCGGCAGCGACCGTCAGGTGCGTGATGTGATGGTCAACGGACAGTGGGTGGTGCGCCAGGGGCGACATGCGCTGGAAGAGCAAAGCGGGCAGGCCTTCGCAGCGGTATTGCGCACACTGCTGGGCTGAAAGCCGGCGCGATCACCTGCTCGATCGCGCCAAGCCTGGATCTGGAACCCGGCAACTCAATGCCGGGCAACGATTGCCTTGTCCGACACCCGCCAGATCAGCCGGCTGGTGTCATACCCCTGCTGGCGAGCCTTCGACAACAGATTCTCGCGCTCCCATGCCGGCAGGCTCGGGGTTCGCGACAGGATCCACAGGTACTTGCGGTTGGGGCTGCCGACAATCGCGGTACGGTAGTGATCGTCCACGTACAGGATCCAGTAGTCCGCCTTGGTCAGCCCCGGCACCAGGCGAGTGAACCAGTTGTCGAACTCCACCCACAACTTGTCGGTGCGCCCCGGCTCCTCGATGCCGGCGCGGCCCTCGGCGCGCAGCCATTCGTCACCTTCGGTACGGCAACGATTGAGCACGCCCAGGCTGCCATCGGGCCTGAGGTTGTAATGGGCTTCGGATTGCGCACAGCCTTCCTGGAAGCGCATCGGCAGGCGTGCCAGCTCGAACCACTTGCCCTGGTAGCGCTTGAGGTCGACGTTGCCAGCCGTCTTGGGCGCCAGCGAATCCACCGACGAGCTGGCACAACCGCCGAGCACCAGCGCAAGACCCAGCGCCAGCAACAGGTGCACGCGCTTCATTTGAGGCCCTGCCCGGAGTACATCAGCACTTTGTCAGCGGCGTACTGGACACTGATGAAACTCTTCTCGTCGCCCCAGGTGCAACTGCTCATGCCGAGTGCTCCGGAGCACTCCTTCGGCGAGCCGAGCAACTGCTCGACCTCGGCCTTGCTCATGCCGGCCTTGAGCTTGGAATAGTTTTCCTGGTTGATCTTGCTGCAGGCGGTCAGGACGACCAACAAGGACAACAGGGCGAGGGAACGCAACGACATGAAGGGCTCTCCTGGAGATGGATGCAACAGGCGAGACGGCCTGCAGAGAGCTTAGAAGCAAAAATGCCTCCCCGGTTCCCTGCTACCCCTGCTTTCGTACCATGCCGTTGGTCGGGTGCTGTCACAAAACGCTCATGGCTATTTCATCGCAGGCGACATAGCATTCAGCGATGTGGCCTTTTGCCGCACCCTCCTCCCGAAATGCCTGCGCAGACCTTGCACATGACAAAAAATCTCAAGTTCAGCCACAAGATCCTGGTGGCCGCCGCACTCGTGGTGGCCGTCGCCTTCGCCTGCTTCGTGCTGTTCAACGACTATCGCCAGCGCCAGTCGCTGCGCAGCGACACCGAAACCAACCTGCAAGCCCTGGGCAACCTGACCGCGGGCAACATCCGCACCTGGCTCGACAGCCGCATGCAACTGCTGCAGTCACTGGCCCAGCAGATCGCCGTGGACGGGCCGCAGAAGGCCAGCCTTGACCGCAGCCTGGCGCTGCCGGTGTATGCCAGCAACTTCCAGCTCACCTACTTCGGCGGCAAAGATGGCCGCATGCAATCGGTGCCGGTCGGCAATCGCGCCCCCGACTACGACCCGCGCGCCCGCGGCTGGTACAAGGCCGCCAGCGCCGCCAACCAGACCATCATCACCGAGCCCTATATCTCGGCGTCGGCCGGCAAGCTGGTGGTCACCCTCGCCACGCCCGTGCAGCAGGCCGGGCAACTGATCGGCGTCAGCGGCGTCGACACTGACCTGCAGACCATCAGCAACCTGGTCAATGCCCTGGACTTCGGCGGCAAGGGCCACGCCTTCATCGTCAACGGTGAAGGCAAGATCCTCATCCATCCAAAGGCCGACCTGGCGCTCAAGACCCTGGCCGACCTCTACCCCAACGCTACCCCGCGCATCGCCAAGGGCATGGCTGAAGTCGAAGCGGACGGACGCAGCCAGTTCATCAGCTTCAGCCACGTCGATGGCGTGCCGGCGGACTGGTACGTCGCCCTGGTCCTGGATCAGGACGCCGCCTTCGCCATGCTGGGCGAACTGCGCACCTCGGCAGTGGTGGCAACGCTGATCGCGATAGTGGTGATCATCGCCCTGCTCGGCCTGTTGATCCGCGTGCTGATGGAGCCGCTGCATGTCATGGGCCGCGCGATGCGTGACATCGCCGAGGGCGAAGGCGACCTGACCCGGCGCCTGACCATCCACGGCCAGGACGAGTTCGGCAGCCTGGGGCAATCGTTCAACCGCTTCGTCGAGCGTATTCACGAGTCGATCCGCGAAGTGGCCTCGGCCACTGGCCAGGTCAACGCCGTGGCCAGCCAAGTGGTGAGTGCCTCCAACGCCTCCATCGAAAATGCCGACCAGCAGTCCAGCCGCACCAGCAGCGTGGCGGCGGCGATCAACCAGCTGGGCGCCGCAGCCCAGGAGATCGCCCAGAACGCCGCCCTCGCCTCGCAGCACTCCAGCGACGCCCGTGACCTGGCCGCGGAAGGCCAGCAGGTGGTTGGCCAGACCATCGATGTGATGAACAAGCTGTCGGCGCGGATCAGCGATTCGTGCGGCAACATCGAGACGCTCAACGCCCACACGGTGAACATCGGCCAGATTCTCGACGTGATCAGCGGCATCTCCCAGCAGACCAACCTGCTGGCGCTAAACGCCGCCATCGAGGCCGCGCGGGCCGGCGAGGCCGGGCGTGGCTTTGCCGTGGTGGCCGACGAAGTGCGCAACCTGGCGCACCGCACCCAGGAGTCGGCGCAGCAGGTGCAGGGGTTGATCGAGGAACTGCAGGCTGGCGCGCAAGTGGCGGTGAGCACCATGAACCAGAGCCAGCAGCACAGTGATCACAGCGTCGAGATCGCCAACCGCGCAGGTGACCGCCTGGGCAGCGTGACCCAACGTATCGGCGAGATCGACGGCATGAACCAGTCGGTGGCTACGGCGACCGAAGAGCAGACGTCAGTGGTCGAGTCGATCAATGTCGACATCACCGAGATCAATACGCTGAACCAGCAAGGGGTGCAGAACCTGCAGAGCACCTTGCGTGCCTGCAACGACCTGGAGCATCAGGTCGATCGGTTGAAGCAGTTGGTGGGGAGTTTCAGGATCTAAGGTTCGACGGCGCCTTCTTCGCGGGTAAACCCGCGAAGAAGGCTGCGCTGATTTAGAACCGGGAGCCCGGCTCCAGCAGAAAGTCCATCTCTTCACTGGTACTCGGCCGCCCCAGCAACAGATTGCGATGCGGGAAACGGCCGAACCGAGCGATCACCCGCTGGTGCTGCTCGGCATAGTCCAGGAAGCCTTCGAACAGGCGACGATTGGCCTCAGGCTGCTCGTCCAGCAACGTCCGGTAGCGCTCCACGCACAGGTTCTGCCAATCCAGCACCTCGGCGTGCTCCAGCACCAGCAGCACGAACACGCGCTGGATCGGCAGCAGCTGATAATCCCAGCCCTTCTGCAAACCCTGCATGGCCACCACCTGGGCACGCCGGTCGCCCTCGAAGGCGCGCGGCGTGTCGCGGTAGATCATGCGCGGCAACTGGTCGAGCAGGAGCAACAGACCAAGCCAGCCCTGCGGGCTTTGCTGCCACTCGTCGAGCCCACCGGCCAGGGCCTGTTCGACCAGATCGCCGAACAGTGCCTGGGCATCGACATCGTGATGCTTGCCGAACCACTGCGTACTCTTCTCGTCAGCCACGGCCTGGGCACTGGTGCCCCAACCGAACCACCACTCCAGCAACGGCTGCCAAGGTGCGAGCATGACTTACTCCTTGTGATAGGCGGTGACGCGCTCGACCTCTTCCTTCGAGCCCAGAATCACCGACACACGCTGGTGCAGGCTCTCAGGCTTGATGTCGAGGATACGCTCGTAACCGTTGGTCGATGCGCCGCCAGCCTGCTCGATGATGAACGACATCGGGTTGGCTTCGTACATCAGGCGCAGCTTGCCCGGCTTGCTCGGCTCGCGAGCGTCGCGCGGGTACATGAACAGGCCGCCACGGGTCAGGATGCGGTGCACGTCGGCCACCATCGAGGCGATCCAGCGCATGTTGTAGTTCTTCTTCAGCGGCCCGGTCTCACCGGCCAGCAGCTCGCCCACGTAACGCTGCACCGGGGCTTCCCAGTGGCGCTGGTTGGACATGTTGATGGCGAATTCGGCGGTGGTTTCCGGCACGCGGATGTTTTCGTGGGTCAGGACGAAGCTGCCCAGTTCGCGGTCCAGGGTGAAGCCCTTGACGCCGTTGCCCAGGGTGAGGATCAGCATGGTCTGCGGGCCGTAGATCGCATAACCGGCGGCGACCTGCTGGGTGCCTGGTTGCAGGAAGGCGTTTTCGTTGAGGGTTTCGTTCTGGCTCAGGTATTCGTTCGGGCAACGCAGCACCGAGAAGATGGTGCCGACCGAGACGTTGACGTCGATGTTCGACGAACCGTCCAGCGGGTCGAAGACCAGCAGGTAGGCGCCTTTGGGGTACTTGCCCGGGATCTGGTAAGCGTTGTCCATTTCTTCGGACGCCATGCCGGCCAGGTGGCCGCCCCACTCGTTGGCCTCGAGCAGGATGTCGTTGGAGATGACGTCGAGCTTCTTCTGCACTTCGCCTTGCACGTTTTCGGTGCCCATGCTGCCCAGCACGCCGCCCAGGGCGCCCTTGGACACGTGGTGGCTGATCTCCTTGCACGCGCGCGCCACCACTTCGATCAGGAAGCGCAGATCGGCAGGAGTGTTGTTGCTGCGGGTCTGCTCAATCAGATAGCGACTCAGGGTAACGCGGGACATGTATGGCTCCGAAGTGGAAAGGGGTAGAAAAACCCCCGCAGTTTACAGGGAGAGTGGCAGCCTAGCGAGCGAAGAGACTCGCCTGGCGGATCAGACGGTGGTTCAGGCGATGAGTTCAGGCAGTTGGTCGGCGGCGACCTGATCGCGGGGCAAGCCCGCTCCCACAGGCACCCCGCTGATCCCGAAACCAACGGTGCACCTGTGGGAGCGGGCTTGCCCCGCGATAGGGCCGGAACTGACACCCTGCTAATCCAACGCCTTCCATATCTCGGTGGCATATTCGCGAATGGTGCGGTCCGACGAGAACCAGCCCATCCGTGCGGTATTGAGCACCGCCATGCGCCACCACTCCTGCGGCGTATGCCACAGCTCCTCGACCCGCCGCTGGGCGTCCCAGTACGCATCGAAATCGGCGCACAGCAGGAAGCGGTCGTAGGCCACCAGGCCGTCGATCAGCCCGGCATAGCGCCCTGGATCATCCGGCGAGAACACCCCGCTGCGGATCGCCTGCAACACATCGCCCAGACGCCCGGAGGCGGCCACGGCCGCCGCTGCACCAAAATCGCCCGCACGCTTGCGCGCCTCGACCTGCTGGGCGGTCAGGCCGAAGATGAACATGTTTTCCGCGCCGACCTGCTCGCACATCTCGACGTTGGCACCATCGAGGGTGCCGATGGTCAGCGCGCCGTTGAGGGCGAACTTCATGTTGCTGGTGCCGGACGCTTCGTACCCGGCAGTGGAGATCTGCTCGGAAAGGTCGGCCGCCGGGATGATGCTCTCGGCCAGGCTGACGTTGTAGTTGGGCAGGAACACCACCTTGAGCAGCCCGCGCACGGTGGGGTCGTTGTTGACCACCCGAGCGATGTCGTTGGTCAGCTTGATGATCAGCTTGGCCTGGTGATAGCTGGCTGCCGCCTTGCCGGCGAAGATCTTCACCCGCGGCGCCCACGGGGTGCCGGGGTCATTGCGCATGGCTTGGTACAGCGCGACGGTATGCAACAGGTTGAGCAACTGGCGCTTGTACTCGTGGATACGCTTGACCTGCACGTCGAACAACGCTTCGGGGTTGACCGTCACGCCGATGCGGTCCTGGATGATGCTCGCCAGTGCGCGCTTGCTATGCAGGCGCTGGGCGGCGAACTGCTTGCGGAAGGTGGCTTTCTCGGCGTGGGGCGCCAGCGCCTTGAGCTTGCCCTCCGGATCGTCCAGCACCTCGGCGCCCAGGGCGTCGACCAACATGCCGGTCAACTGCGGATTGGCCTGGTACAGCCAGCGGCGGAAGGTGATGCCGTTGGTCTTGTTGTTGATCCGCTGCGGATACAGCTTGTGCAGTTCGGCGAACACCGTGCTCTTCATCAGATTGCTGTGCAGCGCCGACACGCCGTTGACGCTGTGCGAGCCGAGAAACGCCAGGTTGCCCATGCGCACACGGCGGCCGTTGTCCTCCTCGATCAGCGACACCGCGCGCAGCACGTCGAAGTCGTGCAGCCCTTTGGCCCGCAGCGCGTCGATGTGGTACGCGTTGATCAGGTAGATGATCTGCATGTGCCGCGGCAGCATGCGTTCCATCAGCGCCACAGGCCAGGTTTCCAGGGCCTCGGGCAGCAGGGTGTGGTTGGTGTAGGCCAAGGTGCCGACCGTCAGCTCCCAGGCCTTTTCCCAGGGAATGGCATGCTGGTCGACCAGCAGGCGCATCAGCTCGGCGACGGCGATCGAGGGGTGGGTGTCGTTGAGCTGGATCGCCGCCGAGTCCGGCAGGTTGAGCAGGTCATCGTGCATGTTCAGGTGACGTCGCAGCAGATCCTGCAGCGACGCGGAGACGAAGAAGTATTCCTGGCGCAGGCGCAATTCCTGCCCCGCTTCGGTGCTGTCCGCCGGGTAAAGCACCCGCGAGATGCTTTCGGCCCGCGCCACTTCGGCCACCGCCCCCAGGTGATCGCCGGCATTGAAGCGCTCCAGGTGCAACTCTTCGAGCGCCCGGGCGCGCCACAGGCGCAGGGTGTTGACGCTGGAGCCGCGCCAGCCGACCACGGGCGTATCGTAGGCCACGGCACGCACGGTTTCGCCCGGCGTCCAGACCTGCCGGGCAACACCCTGGGCGTCGTGCAGCGTTTCGACACTGCCGCCAAAACTGATCGGATAGATCACCTCGGCGCGCTCGAACTCCCAAGGGTTGCCGAAGTCCAGCCAGTTTTCGGTCTGCTCCTGCTGCCAGCCATCGACGATGGCCTGGCGGAACAGCCCGTGCTCGTAGCGGATACCGTAGCCATGGGCAGCGATGCCGAGGGTCGACATGCTTTCCATGAAGCACGCCGCCAGCCGTCCCAGGCCGCCATTGCCCAGCGCGGCATCGGGCTCGAGCAGGCGGATGCGTTCAAGGTCCACGTCCAGCCCCTCGAGCGCTTCACGGGCGATCTCCAGATAGCCCAGGTTGCTCAGGCTGTCGTACAGCAGCCGGCCGATGAGGAACTCCAGGGAAAGGTAGTAGACCCGCTTCTGGCTGCGCCGGTAGGCCTGGCGGGTGTGGTCCATCCAGTGGTCGACCATGTGATCGCGGGCGGCCAGGGCGATGGCTTCGAACCAGTCATGGTCGAAGGCATGTTCCGGGTCCTTGCCGACCGCGTAGGTCAGTTTGTCCAGTACAGCGGCGCGAAAAGCGGCCACCTCGGCGTCACGAGCTTTGGGTTCCTGGGACATGCGGCATCCTCGGGCAAGTTGACGAATACGGAGGGAGATTGAAGAGACTAGACCCTTCGACAGGGAGTGACAGGCTACGGTTCGCAGTTTTCATGCCGCCTTGGCGATTCCGGCAAAAGGTTGTTCACAAATTGAACAACTCCGGTATGATCGCGCGCCCCAAGACCGTGATCCGCCCACTATTAAAATGAAACCGACCCTGATCGCCGCCGCCGAAGTCGACCGCCTGGAAACCTGGCAGCGCTACACCAGCAGCATGTGCCATGGCTGCCATTCGACCTGCTGTACCCTGCCTGTGGAGGTGAAGATCAAGGATCTGATCCGCATCGGCGTGGTGGACGAGTTCGAGAAGGACGAGCCGCCGAAGAACGTCGCCAAGCGCCTGCAGAAAGAAGGCATCATCGAGCGCTTCAACCAGAAGTCGGGCATTTTCACCCTGACCCGAATGAGCAACGACGATTGCATGTATCTGGACCGCAAGAGCCGGCTGTGCACCATTTATGACAAGCGCCCGGACACCTGCCGCAACCACCCCAAGGTCGGACCGCGGCCGGGGTATTGTGCATACAAGCCCAAGGTGGTTGGGCGATAGGCCTGTAGCGCCGGTTCGGGCCTCTTCGCGGGGCAAGCCCGCGAAGAGGCCGGCACGAACACAACGCAAGCTGCAGACAAGCAAAAACGCCCCCGGCCTTTCGACCGGGGGCGTTTTCATTCAGCCTGAGCTAACTCAGTTCTTGGCTTTCTTGGCAGCGCGGGTACGCTCGCCTTCGTCCAGGATCTTCTTGCGCAGACGGATCGACTTCGGCGTGACTTCGCACAGCTCGTCGTCCTGGATGAACTCCAGGGCCTGCTCGAGGGTGTGGCGAACCGGCGGAACCAGGGCGATGACTTCGTCTTTGCCCGAAGCACGCATGTTGTCGAGCTTCTTGCCTTTGGTCGGGTTCACGCCCAGGTCGTTGTCACGGCTGTTCAGACCGATGATCTGACCGTTGTAGATCTCCTGGCCGTGCTCGACGAACAGCTTGCCGCGCGCCTGCAAGGTTTCCAGCGAGTAGGTCAGGGCCTTGCCGGTCTCGACCGAAACCAGAACACCGTTCAGACGGCCGGACATCTGGCCCGACTTCATGGTGTCGTAGCGATCGAAGATCGAGGTCAGGATGCCTGCACCGTTGGTCAGGGTCAGGAACTGGTTACGGAAACCGATCAGACCACGGGCCGGGATGTTGTACTCCAGGCGAACACGGCCTTTGCCATCCGGGACCATGTTGGTCAGGTCGCCCTTACGCAGGCCCATCTCTTCCATGACCTTGCCCTGGGATTCTTCAGGGATGTCGATGGTGACGTTCTCGAACGGTTCCTGCTTCACGCCATCCACTTCGCGGATGATCACTTCAGGACGACCAACGGCCATCTCGAAGCCTTCGCGACGCATGGTTTCGATCAGAACCGACAGGTGCAGCTCACCACGGCCCGATACCTTGAACTTGTCAGGGGAATCGGTTTCCTGAACGCGCAGGGCTACGTTGTACAGCAGCTCCTTGTCCAGACGGTCCTTGATGTTGCGGCTGGTGACGAACTTGCCTTCTTTACCGCAGAACGGCGAGTCGTTGACCTGGAAGGTCATCGAAACGGTTGGCTCGTCGACGGTCAGCGGCTTCATCGCCTCTACCGCGTCCGGGGCGCACAGGGTGTCGGAGATGAACAGCTCGTCGAAACCGCTGATGCAGACGATGTCGCCAGCCTGGGCTTCTTCGACGTCGACGCGGTGCAGGCCGTGGTGGCCCATCAGCTTGAGGATACGGCCGTTGCGCTTCTTGCCGTTGGTGTCGATGGCGACAACCGGGGTGTTCGGCTTGACGCGACCACGGGCGATACGGCCAACGCCGATAACACCGAGGAAGCTGTTGTAGTCCAGAGCCGAGATCTGCATCTGGAACGGACCTTCACGGTCAACGTCCGGCGCAGGTACGTTGTCGACGATCGACTGGTACAGCGCGGTCATGTCCTCACCCATTTCGGTGTGGTCCAGACCGGCGATGCCGTTCAGGGCCGAGGCGTAGACGACTTTGAAGTCCAGCTGTTCGTCGGTGGCACCGAGGTTGTCGAACAGGTCGAAGATCTGGTCCAGAACCCAGTCAGGACGCGCGCCCGGACGGTCGACCTTGTTGATCACGACGATTGGCTTGAGGCCGGCTTCGAAGGCTTTCTTGGTTACGAAGCGGGTTTGCGGCATCGGGCCGTCCTGGGCATCGACCAGCAGCAGCACCGAGTCGACCATCGACATTACACGCTCAACCTCGCCACCGAAGTCGGCGTGGCCGGGGGTGTCGACGATGTTGATGTGGTAGCCGTTCCAGTTGATGGCGGTGTTCTTCGCCAGAATGGTAATGCCGCGCTCTTTTTCCTGGTCGTTGGAGTCCATGACGCGCTCGTCGTTGAGCTCGTTACGCTCCAGGGTGCCGGACTGGCGCAGGAGTTTGTCGACCAGGGTGGTTTTACCATGGTCAACGTGGGCGATGATGGCGATGTTACGCAGATTTTCGATCACAACTGTATCTCGTGCAGAGGATTCGGTTTGCCGCCAGTCTAGGCAGCCAATATGAAGGTAAAAGGCTCAGCGGGCTCGCAGGTCGGGAGGGCGATGGCGGATGCTGCCGCCATACAGCCCTGGCGTCTTATGCCGGACGATAAACACGCACATTGGCATGTCCCTCACTGAGCAGGTGGTGTGCGTGCAGACGGCTCATCACACCCTTGTCGCAATAAAGCAGGTACTGGCGGTTGGCATCGAGCTGCTTGAACTTGCTGTTGATCGCGTAGAACGGCAGTGCCTGGACTTCGACGCCGTCGATCTGCAGCGGTTCGTCTTCCTGGGCGTCAGGGTGACGAATGTCGATGACGATCTGGCCCGGCAGCGCCTCGGCCACTTCCTCGATCTCGATATCCTTGCCCAGCTCGTCGATCACGTGGTCGATGGAGATCAGCTTGGCGCGCTCCAGGGCGCGCTCGAGCACCGCCATGTCGAACTGCTTCTCTTCATGCTCCATGCGGTGGCGCTTGGCATGGGTGGTCGGGTTCACCGAGATCACGCCGCAGTACTCGGGCATGTGCTTGGCGAAATCGGCGGTGCCGATCTGGTAGGCGGTATCGATGATGTCCTGCTTGTGGCTGGCCAGCAGCGGGCGCAGCACCAGCTTGTCGGTGGCCGAATCGATGATCGCAAGGTTGGGCAGGGTCTGGCTGGAAACCTGCGAGATCGCCTCGCCGGTGACCAGGGCGTCGATTTCCAGGCGGTCAGCCATGCGCGCCGCGGCACGCAGCATCATGCGCTTGAGCGTCACGCCCATATAACTGTTGTCGACCTTGCCGAGAATCTCGCCGACAACTTCTTCGAACGGCACGCTGATGAACAGCACGCGCTGGCTGCTGCCGTATTTCTTCCACAGGTAGTGCGCGACTTCCATCACCCCCAGCTCGTGGGCACGGCCACCGAGGTTGAAGAAGCAGAAGTGGGTCATCAGGCCGCGGCGCATCATCTGGTAGGCGGCCACGGTGGAGTCGAAACCACCGGACATCAGCACCAGCGTCTGCTCCAGCGCACCCAACGGGTAGCCGCCGATGCCATTGTGCTGGTTGTGGATGACGTACAGGCGCTGATCGCGGATCTCGATGCGCACCATCACTTCGGGGGTCTTCAGGTCGATGCCGGCGGCGCCGCACTGCTGGCGCAACTGGCTGCCGACGTAGCGATCGACGTCCATTGAGGTGAAGTCGTGGTGGCCACCGCGCTTGCAGCGCACAGCGAAACGCTTGCCGGCCAGCAGGTGGCCGAAGTGCTGCCTGCATTTGTCGACGATGTCGTCGAAGTCGCCCAGCGGATATTCCTGCACCTGCAGGAAGTGGGTGATCCCTGGGGTGCAGGTCAGGCGTTCGATCATCTCGCGCTGGATCTTCTCGTCCTCGATGCGGGTGACCACTTCGAGGTTATCCCAGACACCATCGACCACGAGCTCCGGATCCAGATCCTTGAGCACGTTGCGGATGTTCTTGCCGAGCTGGCGGATGAAGCGCTTGCGCACCGGCCGGCTCTTGATGGTGATCTCTGGGAAGACTTTGACGATAAGTTTCATTGAGTTAACAGCGCGCCCGGGGCCTGCCGAAAATGAGGGGCGCGAATTATAGCGGAAATGGCTCGAGGTTTGAGCAACTTTTGATCAGAGGTTTGTTCGAGGGCTTTAGGGTGGGATTGATGGCGCTTGCAAAGGCCCTTTCGCGGGCAAGCCCGCTCCTACAGGGATCACGCTG